>NZ_JANLWO010000729.1:0-6179 GCF_031364565.1 Chamaesiphon sp. OTE_20_metabat_361 | reverse complement strand
GGCAACTTTTTTGTAAGTATGGCAGTCGATTTGTTTATGATAAAGTCATCAATCAAGTCATCTCATATCGGAGTAAGATTGGAAATATTCGGCAAAAAATTCAAGAATTACTGCACGCCGATTCCGCAAAGCGGACGCTACTTGTGCTGAGCGAAGTCGAAGTACGCGAACGACTAAACTTGACGTCAACTCAACAACAATTCGCTCGCACTTTGGCGACGAACGAACGAGCATTAGAATATTACCAACCCGCTCCTTACCCTGGTAAGATTACGTTATTCAAAGCTGGTTACGGCGTCAATACGGTCTCCCTCGCAGCGGGATGGGAGGACTTAGCACAACTCGGTGTCGAGACGATCGAGGTTCCTGGCGATCATGTCTCGATCTTTGTGCATCCAAATGCCCCGCACCTGGCACGCGAGCTAACTCAATGCCTGCAAGCGAGTTCGATCGACGAATCGAGCGATCTTCCCGAACTAATTGCCGATCTTCAAATCGAGCTAATTCGTGAAAAAATTTTGTATTCTATCTAAATTGCGATCGTGACTCTTCCCTGGCAATCATCCCTAATTAACTTCAAAAATAGCGCCCTAAATCTCTTTCTCAAGCCAAATTGTCCGCTGTGCGATCGCCCATCTGGAGATGTCTTTTGTAAATACTGCGAGCGGCAACTAACTGAGTCCCAATTACTCGATGCCGCTCGATATTGGCAAGGCGACCTACCACTATTTGCTTGGGGAAAATATGAGGGTGCGGTGAAAAGATCGATCGGGAAATTAAAATATGACGGCAATCGCGCGATCGGTAATATATACGGAGAATGGCTGGCTGCCAGTTGGCAAAAATCCTTACCACAAGCTAATATAACTAACTTAATAGCGATGCCCATTCCCCTCCATCCCGATAAACTTACGAGCAGAGGTTTCAATCAAGCTGAACTAATTGCCAGCAGTTTCTGTCGCGCGACTGGTGCTAAATTAGATCTCAGTTTGCAACGGACTCGCCCGACAGTAGCTCAGTTTGGCTTATCAAAATTGGCTCGTCAAGAAAATGTCGCCGATGCTTTTGCGCTCGATCGTGCGTCTGTAAAATCTAGCGATTTAGTTCTATTAATTGATGATATCTATACGACTGGCGCTACTGTGCGATCGGCAGCATTAGCCTTACGAGCGCTCGATCTTCATGTTTATGGTGTTGCCGTAGTGGCCACCGGACGTGACGATCGCTGACTTAAATTATGAGTAACTAGACTAGATCTTTTATCGATCGGTAATATTTTGACGCAATCTTATCATTAAGTAGATAAACATATTTATTTTAAATACTAGAATCATTTGAAACCCTGATGGTGGGCAGTGCCCACCCTACTTTCTACTACTTTCTACTTTCTACTTTTTTGGATATTCATAAATTATTTTGGTTCAAATTTATTTAAGCTGACACGAACTGCGATAGTAGTCTAACTCTGGTTCTTGCCATGAAAAAGCAAAGTGGCTAATTGAATGAATCTGCGGGAGAGCGCGGTGAATCCCATCCATTTGCGCCTCTAGCGAGGGGCGACCTTCACTGACTTTGCCCCAATTTCCCGCCAAGGCGGGAACGACATCCGTCCGCGCAGGGGCAAAGTTCAGTACGCGCTTGACTTGGTTGACGATACAATCACTGCGATTGCAGGTGGCATAAGCCATCGGGTGCCATTCATTAGTCGTAAATCGATCCCAAGGCTGGAGCCGCGAATCGTAGCCTCTCCTACCGACGGGTTGGTTGGCTTCGGGGAAAAATACCGCCCCCGATCTAATTTGTTGCTGTTCGACGGGTGCTGCGGCACGCTGAAGAAAATTGACGACACCTTCACTGGCATGAGCGAGGGCAAGTTGCCACAAGTCCCATTCAATCCAGGGGAATTTCTCTTCATAGGACATGCTCGCTTCGCCCGATAGGGGGGTGCGACCTTGCCATAGGGGGGATTCATTGGGGTAAAGTTTGTCTACTTCCTTGAGGTCGTTAATCGTAATCGTCCCGTTAGTCAAAAATCGCTCGATTAAGTCTGCCCCTTTCCTATTTTGCGCTAGGGCGGCGAGAGTTTTGCGCGATTCATCACCATAAATCCACAGGTCTTTGACTTGGCTGGCGATCGACTGTCCGCCTTGACCGCGTGGGAAGCGAATATAATCAAAGAGGATGCCATCGGGTTTCCGCAGGATTACTTCGCGAACGATCTGTTCGTAATCCGTTCTAGCGCGATTGCTATAAGGATCGACAAACAATACCGAGCCAGGATTCCCATCGGTCGCTTTTTGAAAGCCTTCTTCCCCAGCAAATAGCGTCGTTTCGCCGCGTCCATTGAGGGCGACTGCCGATTGTCCTTCGGGTGTGACACCATATTCTGGCCCGAAATTGAGACTATACATCCAGGCATAGACTTTTAAACCGCGTTCGCGTCCGCGTGTGATGGCATCTGCGAGTAAATCTGTTTTTTCAGTACCACGCGTGGTCAACACTGAATTCCAGACTGTCCGATTGCTAGCGCGTGGCAGTAGTGCTTTACCATAGAAGGTGGCTACATACACCCGGTTATAGCCTTTGTTGACCATTCGATCGAATATTTCTTCCAAAGAACCAGGACGGACATCGCAGGGATAGAGGCGCACCCAAATCGCCTGGTTCTTGAGCCAACTTTTCTGCCGACACTGTTCGACATAGGCTGAATGTCTCTGGACGATTTCACTGTATTTGCGCTTACTGCTAGGATCTCCTTTTTGGGCAGCCAATCGTAAGACATTTTTGGCGCTGACTTCGGCTGGGGGAATCTGGCAATAATTATCGGGAGCTTGGGCTAAGCTGGGCTGCGCGTAGGAACCTTGAGTGAGGAAGCTGCTGGTAAGGCAGACCGCTAATAATAACTTTTGAGGCAATTGGTGACGATACCAGCTCCCGTTGGAGCAAAGAAGATTTTGGTGTAGCGTACAATCCATAGTATCGATCGCGGGTCTCAAGTAAAATAGGGCATCTTCTGACAGATAAAGGAGAAGTCGATCGTTAGATCGACTTCTCCTTCAACTCTTTTGGTTCGGACAGGTGATTTTGCCAAAAAGTTCCAGCGTCGCAAAATTAGACATAGCCAGCCTCTGTCACTATTGAGCTAATTATAGGCGGCACAAATTCAGTCTCTGTTGAGATCCTCCCATCTCTTCCCGAAATAGTAACTAGATTTAAGCCGTAGACTACTAGTGCGGACACTTTGGTGATGCTACTACTACCGATCGTACTGTCAGACCGAATCTCCAACCCAACATTTACGCATTACGTTGTAATGCTAACTCGATTTGCTTAAACTTTTGCTCTAAACTGGTTTTGAGTTTTTCTGGCAGGGGGCGATTGGGATAAGCTGCGTAGTGGGCTGCTAGCGAGTTTAGCGCCGTCCGCATACTCGTGAACGAACTCAATTTGGTCAATGCTGGATCTTGACGGTAACGTGCTGCAAAATCATTGATATTCAGCCGCGCCAGGGACTGTGCTGCTGCTTTGTCTGGAGAGTCATCTGGCAATTCTAATACTGCTTTCATACTATTGAGGACGGTCATTGTATCCTGACGATAATTACCAACTAGTCCCCCAGGGCTGGCAGAACAGCCAGCTAAACCAACGACGACAACTAGCACCAACGCAAATAACTGCGACCACAGACGCTTTAACATAATTTATAACTTAAAAATCTAAAACTCCAAAACTAATGTCCATCCTAGCGCGAATCCGATCGCAAATGGTGGAATCACTAATGGGTCGAGAGAGTACAGCGTAAGCAATCGCGACCCTGGGGTTGACTATTTACAATCGATCGACAACGATTAACGTAGTTAACCTACGTTACCACCGTTCGATCTCCTTAACATGACTAAAGTTTCTCGTCCTTATATTTTAATGTGGACGATTGTTGGCTTGTTTCTAACGATCGGCGCAAACTTTGTGCCCGCTCATGTGACTAGTTCGCCGTGGCAATGGCTGAGTAATGGTGTTACTACTCATCCATTAGGGTTTAAGTGTCAAGTTGGCGCTGTATTATTAGTAAGTTGCCTGGGTGGTAGAACGGCTGGTGTATTAACTCAAGTTGCTTACTTATTGTTAGGATTATTGTGGTTGCAAGTTTTCAATGATGGTGGGGGAATCGAGTATTTTCAAAAGCCCGCTTTTGGATATTTACTCGCATTTATCCCTGGTGCGTGGGTCTGCGGACAACTGGCATTTAAACGTGCTAAAGGAAGTATCGATCGCCAAAATTTGAGTCGAATTATTTCCACGCCGTCACTAGAAGCTTTAGGTTTGAGTTGCCTGTGTGGAATCATCACAATTCATGCGATCGGAATTATTTATCTAGGAATATTTCAATTAGTTAACTGGCAGCAACTAGGCGGCTTTAAATTAGGAGAGATGATTGTAGTTTATTCGGTTTATCCTTTTATAAGTCATTTAGCGTTAGGATGTGCTGCGACATTAACTGCCTTTATCCTTAGAAAAATCATGTTTTATTAGCAATCGATTAGATGAGAATTATAAATTATTATTTTTGGATCGTGGCGATCGCCAATATTATTATCGATATGGTTACTAAAAGGGCGATCGTTAGTTATCTTCAAATCGAGCGGACATCACTCCCAATTATCCCAAATGTTTTTCACTTTACCTATATCCGCAATTATGGTGCTGCCTTTAGTATGCTAGAAGGACAGCCGTGGCTGGGTTGGCTGTCACTAATTGTCAGTGCAATTTTGGTCGCGATCGGTATTTTTAGAAACTTTCATAGTATTTGGGAGCAGGTCGGCTTGGGCGCGATCTTAGCAGGTGCCGCAGGCAATGGGATCGATCGATTGTTTTTTGGTGGTTCTGTAGTCGATTTTATCGATCTGAGAATTATTAATTTTGCTATCTTTAACTGGGCAGACATTTCAATCAATGTCGGTATTGTTTGTCTGCTAATTCATAGCTTTACCGATCGGACTCACAGATCGAATTCACGTTAATAATGCGCTCGTATCTCGAATTCAAGACTACCCCGATCGACCATTTAAAGATTTAACCATGCTCGGATTTCAAAGATTTGGCTATCACTACTTATCACTCGCTATTATCTCCACTTTTACAGTCTTGGGCGATCGCACTAAAGCGATTCCCCGCACGGCGGTCGAACCAACTCCCATCCAAGTAAGTAAATCTGCTTTTGTGTACGTGCCCGTGCAGCTACCACCTAGCGGTGAAGTCGAAGATATTTTGTCCGAACGCGATATTCCGACAGGTGATGGTGGTTTTGCCCGAGATTATAAAATTCAACTAGTTGCAGGCGACCAACTCGCGATCGATCTGACTTCAGAAGCTTTCGATACAGTTATCAATCTCCTAAATTCCGAAGCCAAAAGTATCGGTAAAAATGATGATGGCCCTGATGGAACTAGTAACTCTTTATTGTTTATGAGAATCAAAGAATCTGGGACATATATTATCCGCGTTCAAGGTTTTGGTGAAACTAGTAGTGGTAAGTTCAGGCTGAAGGTCAGTAAATTAAAAGCGCAGTGAAGGGAGATGGGAGTTGGGAGTTGGGAGTTGGGAGGCTGGGGGATATTGGAATGGGTACCCAAATGGGTACCCCACCAATTAGCAAAAAGTAGGGGTTTAAATCCCCCGCCTTTTAGGTGAATTGTGCTTGGTGCATTTTTATGAACGGGAAAAACAACCGAGTCCAAAAACTCAATTATTAATTATTAATTATTAATTAATTACATCCCGATTGTCTCGTAACCTGCATCGACATAGACGATTTGCCCAGTGATACCACTAGCTAAATCGCTACACAAGAAAGCAGCGGTATTACCGACCTCCGTTTGTGTCACAGTTCGCCGTAGTGGTGCTACCTTCTCGACATGATGGATCATATCCAAGATCCCGCCGACAGCCGAAGATGCTAATGTCCGAATCGGCCCAGCCGAGATGCCATTGACGCGGATATTATCGGGACCGAGTTCGGAAGCTAGATAGCGGACGCTCATTTCCAAGCCAGATTTGGCAATTCCCATCACATTGTTGTTAGGAATTACCTTTACACCACCCAGTTAGGTGAGCGTGACAATGCTGCCCCCCGCAGTCATCTAGGGTTTGGCAGCACCAGCGAGGCGCGTCAGCGAATAAGT
>NZ_JANLWO010000713.1:0-4311 GCF_031364565.1 Chamaesiphon sp. OTE_20_metabat_361 | reverse complement strand
CCAGGATTAGCCAGCTTAGGTTTTGGGGCGATCTCGATTTCCACACATACTCGTCCAGCGACAGTGACGTTGGTCGATTTTGGGATTATCCAGACTCCAGCTCGGACAGAGATTGGTTCGCGACTGCAAACAATTTATGATGACATGCACAGCTTGCTAGACGAAATTAAACCAGATTTAGTGGCGATCGAGCAGCTATTTTTCTATAAAATGGGAAATACCATTCCAGTGGCTCAAGCGCGCGGGGTGATTTTGCTGGTAGTTGCCCAGCATCAAATTCCGTGGGTAGAATTCACCCCAGCTCAAATCAAGCAAGCAGTTGCTGGTTATGGCAATGCCCAAAAGCCGGAAGTCCAAGCTGCCGTGGCACGAGAGCTAGCTCTAGACAAGATTCCACGTCCCGATGATGCTGCCGATGCCTTGGCGACTGCTTTGACAGCTTGGTTACAGATCGGTTGAGAGTGAAGATCGCCAATATGCGAGTGACTGAGCATGAATTAAATTTTAAAATACCAGCCGCCAGCACACATCCACCGATCGATTATAGTCAATTTAATTTTTAAGAAAATGTTATTATGATTACCAAAATTACTAATTTAATTAATAATATTCTGACAGCTAACGTTTTTTTTGTAATACTTAGTTTTGGGTGGTTTTTAATCGCGATCGTGGGTAAATACACTCACATTCCACTCGGGATGCAGGTTTGGCAAAGCCTGTGGGAGCCATTATTTCTCCCCGCTATCAGCGTTTTAATGGGTGGTGCGATTATCAGTGGGACGATTAGTTATGTTACCAAAAGTCTCGATCGATCTTCGTTTTAACCCTGCCAATTAAGCAATACAAAAATAGCCTCCCAGCAAGATGTGGAAGACTACCTTTGGTAAATATTCAAAATCGGGTTAACATTGTTGAACGAGAAGATAAAATACCAAAACCGCTTACAAGCCAATTAGATGTAAAGAGTTTTGGAAGACATCGACATTGCTCACAATCAGATACGCGACAACAGCACCCCCAACTCCGCCAATTAGGAAACCCGTGGCATAAGTATTCCAACCTTCAGTACTGGCAAACGCCTCGGGAGGATTGGGCGCTGTACTTGTCGCGATCGGGGGTGGTGGATTGGTAGCGGCATATAATACGATCGCCCCAGCAGAAATGATAACTAGACCGATATCGGATGAGAGTGCAGTTAATGCGCCCCATTCAGTAAAGCGCAGTGGATTGAATTTAAAAAATGGCCCGATTTGCCAATAACCATGCGCTAACCCTACCTCAATCCCTCTTCGCAGCGGCGATAACCCCTGACGATAGGCAGAGAAGCTATTGACGATCGCTTTAGCAAGTTTAGAGTTATTAATCGGCGTTGCTAAACTACTCCCTTGGGGGTCGAAATCAGGCAAAACAACCTCATTATTGCGAGGGTCGCGGGGATTATCTTTCGATCGATCTATTCTCTCAACAAGAGTAGTCATAATTAGCCACTGCCACGGATTTTTTTTGCATCTACATCCTATGCAATCGCCGTTAAAAGAGCGTCCAGCATAAGGCAGAGAGTCGAAAATCGAAAGTATACCCAAAGACAGATGTGAGCAACAACATCAACTGAAGTTGTTCTTCCTCGATAATATTCCTCAGCTCCCACCCTCTACCCTCTACCCTCTATTTAATCAACTGTACAGTTCTGCGGAGTGAATTAAAACCAGTTTTAGCTTCCCAAGTTTGTGCGTTAGCCAATCGAATCGAATACTCGGGACGGTTCTTGAGCTTGGGCATCGGATCTGGGAGATTTAGCAGCAGCTCGTAAGTTCCTAGTGGTGCGGTGGGCGGAATTTTGGCACGAACATCTACAGAAATCTCCCCAGCAGATGCTAGCCAGAAGCGGGGGTCGTGAGTTTTGCTCAAAGATTTGAGGATGGGGAGGCGATAGATTTTGCCAGTTGACTGATGGCGCATGACTACTTCTAGGCCGCGCGGGTTAAAGGGGCTAGCATAGCCAGTATTCGCGATCGTAAAATTGCCATTTAACTGTCGATTGTTAGCTACTTGTGAGGTAAAGTTCGATCGAACTAATTGCAAGCGGTAGCCCAGCTTCCGAGCGATTTTACCATAGCAACCTGCTTGTCGCCAGCGATCGAGATCGGGCTTGTAAAAGCTAGAATTGAGATAACTCCAATGAAATCTAGCTAAATCGGCCTCAGCGGTGGGACAGTCACTGCGATGCTCATTGAGCGTAACTTGGCAAGTTTCGCCACCCACAGCCACAAACGGGGTGAACTTATTAGCGTAGTTTGCGAGTGCTGGTATATCGGGTTTATAAGTCCCGGCATCAGATTGATTGGATAGAAAGCAGTCATTATGAAAACCGACGCGAGCTTGGCGATTGCCCCGAAAGGCAGCAGCTAGGGTCAGCGGCTGAGGGTAGTTATTCCTAATATCATTGGGATAACGGAGCTGTACCATCCGACTCGCTGGTGTCGCCGCTAGCAGTGCTGCTAAAATTTTGGCTTTCGGCTGGGGACGAGCCAGTCCATTGCCAGAACCATGCCACTCGCCCCAGGCACCGATAAAGCCAGCCTGCATGACGGCAATGACATCGGCATTTTGTTGCAGGATCGGTTTGAGCTGATTGATGTGGGAGATCGTCAGATCGAGACTGGCATCTGGAGCTTTCTCGATGTCGTCGCCATCATTGGGAAAGTTATAACCAAATCGAAGTATCACCTTAGTTCCCGCCGATCGCACTAGTTGTAATTGGCGATTTAATTGGGCTAAAAATTCTGGGGGTAAAGGACGATTGCGATATTCATCCAAGCGAATATAAGCTCTCGATAAGCTATAACCATTTCGCCGAGTGTTGTTAAAGTCGCGACCGCTCATTAGTTCGATATTGTCATGAAATCCTCGCTCGGGATTGGGAAATTCAGCCGTAGTTGAAGGATAAGTAACGATCGATTTAGGACTTACCGATGGTTTATTAGCCGTCAGTATTAAACTAGCGACTGCCGGAACATCACGATCGTCTTGGGTAGATCCAGCGATTTTGACTGAATCGTGAGGTTGCATACAACCAACTAGTATTGTGGAAATATAGCCAATCGCGAACAGGTAGGCGGAATAGCGGTTCATATTCGGTACTTATGTTTGAACTTAGATGTCGCTAGTGCATGTCTTGACGATCCTCACTAGCAATGAGCGTTAGGGAGTAATCGGCAGATGCCCAGACTCGAACTTATATCGATCTGCTTCTCAGTACGAATAGTAATACATTATACTTGAACTGACTGTAGCCTTGATGTACTTCCTGACATATTCACCTGCATTTTAATAATGCCGCTTTACCAATGATTACTTCTCACGCAGATTATTTAGCTTACCTAAAAGCCGATCGGCTGGCGATGGGTCGGTCGCGGCGACCACCACTACTTTTAATTCAAGACCCAACTTGGTACTATCAACGCCTCCTGCGCAAACATGAATTTTACACCAACTGTCGGCGGTCGATCTTGTGGTGGCCCTTACGCAAGTGGGTGATGTATCGGTATCTGTCAGTATCGTTGGTGACCGGATTCCAAATCCCACCGAATACGATCGGGCCAGGATTGGATCTCGTCCATACTGGCGATATCCTGATTAATGACTCAGTGCGAATCGGCAGCAATCTCCGGATGAATATCGGGGTGACGATCGGCAAAGGCCCCACAATTGGCTCCCATGTGACGATCGAGCCTGGTGCCAAAATATTTGGTGACATTACGATCGCCGACTGGACGCACATTGGCGCAAATGCTGTCCTCAACAAGTCGGTAACAGAACCAGGAATGGTTGTCGTGGGCGTTCCCGCAAGGATCGTCAAGCAAAACCCGCTCTATCCTGGCGAACGGGGGGAAAAAGCCAGCATCGGCGGTGCTCACTAGTCAGTTTAAAAGTAATGTTAACTGAGTAGCAAATCGTGACTACCAAGGAGCAGCACTAGGACTTTTTTAAACTCGGAGATTTATGCAGGATTTGGCACTCCGAGCCATCGATTATTTATAATATAGATTGTGTCTGAAACCTAGCTGGTGGGCCGTGCCCACCCTACTGGGACTGTCTAATGCAGTGTCACTGCTACCACTTTATCTAGTTTCTACTGGAATTATCTGGCTTATCGAAGCTTGTAAATCGGGCGTTGCTGGATCGGGGTATGATTTACCGACCGCCGCTTAGGCGGCGCGCAAGCTTCGAGGGATATTTTCATCGATCGATTATCGCGATCGATTGAATATGGAATTGGCAGTTCATTAAATTTCAGATAATGAAGGAGTA
>NZ_JANLWO010000711.1:0-1987 GCF_031364565.1 Chamaesiphon sp. OTE_20_metabat_361 | reverse complement strand
ATCGCATAATCCCGTACCCCTTTAACAGTATCCCGATCGCACATCCCGATCGTCAACTGATACTCCGTCGGATTCACCCCCGAAGTATCCCGATAAGTCACCACCCGCACCCCTTCAACATCCGCCAAATCGTAGTGACATTGCCCTACCTTGCGCGCATAACCCACCAAACTTTTAATCGCCGCCAGTCGGGTATTAATGGTAGACGGAGCCAACCCGCGATCGGTTAAGATCCTGCGATACCTTAATACTAACGTCATCGCTTGATACCGATCGAGTGCCAAGAATTCTCCGACTAATGCTGGTGTCGGCGCAGCCTGAGCTACCTGCATGAAAAAGTCTACCAATGCTTTAGTATACGTCCGCCGCGTATTGGGCGACCTGCGATCGGCAATCAGTTCCTGAAGCAAGTCCCGCTGGGCGATATCTTGCAGGGATAGGGGTGATGCGGCGATGGTAGAGAGTAATGTCAAGGTAATAATCCACTGCGAGTAATCGGGTTGACCGTTATATTAACCGATGATGGTAATTATGGCGTTGTTCATTCCGACTCGCTTTTCTCGTGGAGAGACTGCGCCAAAGAATTTTCTTCAACTAAACATTGAATTATTTCGTCGATCGATATCCCCGTAAACTTTGATAGCTTTACCAGCTTACCAATTGGAGCGTTATCAGTCCATGCTCCAATCGTCACTCTATGGCTCGAACCCACTACCGATCGGATCATCCTTGCACTAGTACATCAATATACCGCGATCGCCAAACTCACTTTTTTTGCTCGAATCCTGACTTTCGATCGTCCCAGCGAGTAGTTTGGCGTTTGGCGATCGTACCTTACCCCTCAGCGTCTCAGTCTTCACTCGATTCCATAATATATGATACACGTTCGTTTATCGTTGTCAATTACAATTTACATCTGTTGCATTAGAAAATATTTCTAAAAGTGTCCTGATTACCACTCAAATGCTTCGGATAAGTATGTAGAAGTATTTTGGCAAGTGAATTATGATGAGAAATTTATCCACGAATATTATTTGCATTGGCTTTTTGTTCTGGGTAATGGCATCTTTACCAGTAAATAATCAATCTCATGCCGTTTCTATTCATTCTTCACAAAAAGAGGGAAAGGTTGCTGTTAAAGCCTTCATTAGAAAATCTAATAAAATCAGTAAGTTTTTATCATCCAATCAATCGATACTATCAGTAAATAATTACGCAAATTCTCCATCAGGCAAAGCATACAGCTATACATCAGTTAAGCTGCTAAATTCTAAAATAAATGTTATAAAAACAGATTCTTTAGTTACACCTTTTCTTGGATACCTAACAATTGAATACAAAGTGCAAGACAACAAACAATGCGGGGATATTGATAAAGAGAACGGCTACAGCACATACGATCGGGCTTTCGCCTACAAAGGAAAATGCTTAACAGAATCGGATTACTTTATTAGGGAAACAAAACTAACCTTCGCTTATCAAGACGATAAATGGATTTTCAAGGAGGCTATTCAAGTAAAAAATGATGGTGTAGTTGTAGAACCAGAACTTCCAGACTTTATCTTAGCAAATGCTTTTGGATATAGTAGAGACAGGCTCAAAGAAAATAGCGCATGGGAAAAACTAATTGATTAAGTTATAGCAATCTGTAAACTTCAGAAGTCGTTCCCAACTTGCGCGATCGCACAGTGCAAACTTAGAAAATATTTCCAAAAGTGTCCCGATCCATGTAGGGAACAAGTGAATATAGTAGAAATATCAATTACAACACCATGCAAGAACAAACATTATTTGAAAATAACAAAATTAAAGTAACGACATCACGGCTAGAAATAGAAAGAAAGACGGCGTTGCTGGATCGGGGTATGATTTACCGACCGCCGCTTAGGCGGCGCGCAAGCTTCGAGGGATATTTTCATCGATCGATTATCGCGATCGATTGAATATGGAATTGGCAGTTCATTAAATTTCAGATAATGAAGGAGTA
>NZ_JANLWO010000710.1:0-10897 GCF_031364565.1 Chamaesiphon sp. OTE_20_metabat_361 | reverse complement strand
TACTCCTTCATTATCTGAAATTTAATGAACTGCCAATTCCATATTCAATCGATCGCGATAATCGATCGATGAAAATATCCCTCGAAGCTTGCGCGCCGCCTAAGCGGCGGTCGGTAAATCATACCCCGATCCAGCAACGCCTCCAAAGCATACGCACATGAAATGACCGATACAGAGCATCGAGAACTCGCGTCAGTACAGGAAGGTCCAAGGGAAAGTCGCTTTATCGAGCCACCATTGCAATTTGATTGATGAATTATATACTGACTAAATCTATTTGCTCAAATTCTTGTAAACTCTCGATAGTCAAACGTAAATTTTGATAAGCTAACGAAAGCGATGTTTTGCTTTTGGGGTCGAATGCTTTACTAATTACACTCAACCGACCGCGTAATTGCTCTTCCGCAGTGACAATCGTGATGACTACTCGATCCTATTGATGCACTGTCTCTAGTTTCTCAATCAGATTGGTTCGCAGACTACTAACAGCCTGTTCTCGACTATTCTCTACAGCGTTACAGTCAGGAACTTCCAACACAGAAGCAACAGTTTTCCCGTCCGATCGTTGCTGGAGCAGAATATTGACTTTGATACTATTTTGGTGAGCTTGCATGATATTTGGCTGCTCGGTTGGTGAGGATATGTATCTATTGTATGGCATTATTGACAGGCGATCGAGTGTTTGAGCGTGTCTGTGCTGACGATCCGATCGATAATTGCGATCGATCTGAGCAGTTAGAATTGGAGGGATCGATCGAAAGTATGACATCTAATCCCAAACATTCGGGTTTTATAAGTGCAAGCGAAATATGAAAATGGTGGTGGATTCGATCGATCGTAGCGATGGGTCAAAACATGCGGCAGAATCAGAAGCACATCGAATTCAAATAAGTCGTGTTATTGGTACTCCTGACGATCGGATAGAAATTAAAGAAGGTATTACTTGGGTAAATGATAAACCTTTGCCAGAAGCTTACATTCAGGAGTATATAGAGTGACTAATCTACTTTTAGATACTCATGCTTTCATCTGGTATTCAGAGAATGGCTGTCAGTTACCCAAATCGATAAAAACATAAATTGAAACTGCCGATCGAGTTGACATTAGCATTGCTAGTCTGTGGGAAATCGCGATTAAATTAAGTATCGGGAGATTATTACTTCGATCGAACTATGAATCGATCGAGCCTAGTTTAGAACCTGCTGGAATCATCGTGTTAACAATTTCGTTCGCCAATACAGTTGGGGTCATGAATCTATCACTCCATCACCGCGATCCATTTGACAGGATTCTCATCGTCGATCGATAACCAGAGCGTAATTACCATCGATCGCGATCGACTTGTTAATCCAAGTTCGTTACAATGAGGTGCTGTCTGTCAGGGTGAAAATCGATGCATCGTCTCGCTACAATACCGGGTGGTTGGAATCCTGCTACTGAGGGTGTCATCTTTGTCGAACAACAGCCAGCCCCGATCGTATTTATCACCGCTGCCGATACCGATATTCAGACATTAGCAGTTGCGGCGAGTAAATTACAGGCAGATTTTCCCCAGGTGCGGGTGATGAATTTGTTGCAGTTACAGCAACAATTGACGATCGATACTTATGCCGAGGATGTATTGACGGCGGCGCAGGTGATTATCGTCCGGTTAATTGGGGGTCAATCTTACTGGAGTTATGGGCTAGAAGTCGTCCAGGAGACTGCCAGACAGACGGGAGCGGTGTTAATCGTTCTGCCGGGTGACGACCGTCCCGATCCGACCTTGATGAGCCATTCTACGGCGAGTTTGGCAGATGTCGATCGAGTGTGGCAATATCTGATTGAGGGTGGGGTAGATAACTATCGTCAGTTATTGAATTTTATCGCTAGTCGGTGGCTGGATTTTGAGTGTGCATACCGCGCTGCTGAAGTTGTGCCGCGTGTGGGAATTTATGATGAGGTGCGGTGGTTGCCGGAGGGAATGCCATTACAGGGTGGGGCGGCGATCGTTTTCTATCGGGCGCACTATCTATCTGGAAATCTTGCTGCGATCGAGGCATTATGTCAAGCATTGGTCGATCGAAAGCTAACTCCCATGCCGATGTTTGTGTCTTCGCTCAAAGATCCGGTGGTGCAGCGAGTGTTAACTAGCTATTGTCAGCAGGGTGTGGATGTTTTACTCAATACCACCAGTTTTTCTCTGGCGAGTTTGGATACGGATACGCCCCAGGTGGGCTTGTGGGCAACGCTGAATCTACCTGTTTTTCAGGTAATTTTGAGCGGCGCAGGGAAGGAATTTTGGGAGTCTGGTTGGCAGGGTTTGACACCGCGCGATATGGCGATGAATGTGGCTCTCCCAGAAGTGGATGGGCGAATTATTACGCGGGCGATTTCGTTTAAGGCGGTGCAAACTCAGAACTCGGCACTTCAGACGGATGTATTGGTGTATGAGCCTGTACCCGATCGAGTCGAATTTGTGGCAGAATTGGCTTTAAATTGGAGTAAGCTACGACGGACAGAGGTATGCGATCGTAAGGTAGCTTTAATTCTGGCTAATTACCCGACTCGCGATGGTAGGTTGGCGAATGGGGTGGGATTGGATACGCCGCAGAGTTGTGTCGAAATCCTCCACGCGCTGAAGGCGGCGGGTTATCAAGTTGGGGAGATTCCGGCGGATAGTGGGGAGTTGATTAAGTTATTGACGGCGGGGGTGACTAACGATCCTGAAGGGGATGGCTGGCGCAAGGCTAGTCAGTCGTTGGATGGTGAGGAGTATCGATCGCATTTTCAGACTTTACCGATTGCGGTGCAGCAGGGGATTGTTGAGCGGTGGGGCGACGTTGGTGAGAATCCCCCTGCTTGGTGCGCTTCCATGGTCGGGGAACCCGACCGGAGCGCATCCGCTAAATCCCCCTTAAAAAGGGGGACTAAGAACACAGATTTCAGCACGGAGCTAGATCCGATCCCCCCCTTAAAAATGGGGGCTAGGGGGGATTCACCATCTCCGCAACCCACCAATTACCCCATCCCCGGCATCCAATTCGGCAACGTCTTCGTCGGCATCCAACCCGCACGCGGCTACGACAAAGATCCCAACCTCAACTACCACGCACCAGATTTAGTTCCACCCCATCAATATGTCGCCTTCTACCATTGGGTACGATCGAATTTCGGTGCAAATGCGATCGTGCATGTCGGCAAACACGGTAACTTAGAATGGCTCCCAGGCAAAAGTGTCGCCCTGTCAGAAAATTGCTATCCCGAAGCCGTATTCGGAGCCATGCCCCACTTATACCCCTTCATCGTCAACGATCCTGGTGAAGGTTCCCAAGCCAAACGCCGCACCCAAGCCGTCATCCTCGATCACCTCACCCCACCGATGACACGCGCCGAACTCTACGGCAGTTTAAATCAATTAGAAGGTTTAATCGATGAGTATTATGAAGCCCAAACCCTCGATCCAGCCAGGATGCCAGTAATTCGCGATCGATTAATCGCCCTCATCCAAACAGAACACCTCCACGAAACCCTCAGCATCAGAATCCCCTCCTCGGAGGGGTGGCGCGACAGCGACGGGGTGGGTTCCGACGCGATCCTCACCCAATTCCTAAACACCGCCGACGGCTATCTCTGCGAACTGAAAGAAGCCCAAATTCGCGATGGTTTGCATATTTTTGGGCAGTGCCCCCAGGATACACAACTACGAGATCTTGTGGTTGCGATCGCGCGCAATCCTAATGCTAACAGACTCGGTTTAACCCGTGCAATTGCGTTGGATTGGGAATGGGATTTCGATCCGTTGACGGCTGATTTAGGCAAAGAGTTAGTGGGTTTCGAGATTGGTGAGAATCCCCCTGCTTGGTGTGCTTCCATGGTCGGGTTCCCCGACCGGATCGCATCCGCTAAATCCCCCTTTTTAAGGGGGGCTAGGGGGGATTCAGATGCCAAAGCGAAGCTAGCAACCAAACCCTGCCGCATCATCGGCGACGCAGTAGAAATACTCGAAGAATATGCCGCCGAATTAGTCACAGCAGTCATGACAAATCGAGAGTTATCAGTAGGTGTAAACACCCAAGCCGAACTAGACTGGATCGCCACCCGACTCCTCCCCGCACTCCACCAAACCCCCCAGGAAATGACCAACCTCCTGCGCGGCTTAAACGGCGAATACATCCCCAGCGGCGCATCCGGCGCACCCACCAGAGGCAAACCCGAAGTCCTCCCCACCGGACGCAACTTCTACTCAGTAGACATCCGCGCCGTCCCCACCGAAACCGCCTGGTGTTTGGGACGTAAAGCTGCAGAAGTGCTGATCGATCGATATACTCAAGAACACGGCGAATATCCCCAAACCCTCGGCTTATCGATCTGGGGCACGTCCACCATGCGAACTGGCGGTGATGATATCGCCCAAGCCTTAGCACTCATTGGTGTCCAACCAGTTTGGGATGGCGTATCCCGCCGAGTGGTAGATTTTGAGATATTACCCGTATCAATTTTAGGTCGTCCCCGCGTCGATGTCACCTTGCGGATTTCTGGTTTCTTCCGCGATGCTTTTCCTAATTTAATCGACTTATTTGATAATGCTGTTAAAGCTGTTGCAGCATTAGATGAAACACCCGAACAAAATCCATTAGCGCAACAAGTTCGACAAGAACAAGCTAAATGGTTAGAGCAGGGATTAACACTAGACGAAGCTCAGACTCGATCGCAATACCGAATTTTTGGCTCTAAACCAGGTGCTTATGGTGCCGGATTGCAAGGTTTAATTGAATCCCAAAACTGGGAAACCGAAGCAGATTTAGCCCAAGCTTATATCAATTGGAGTGCCTACGCTTATACTAGCAAAGCCGAAGGCATCGCCGCACCCGAAGCATTTAATCAACGCTTAGGCAATATGCAAATAGTCCTCCAAAATCAAGACAATCGCGAACACGATCTACTCGATTCCGATGATTATTATCAATTTCAAGGCGGCTTAACCGCCGCAATCAAACAAGTATCTGGCACAGCACCCGAAGCCTATTTCGGCGATAATTCCCGCACCGAAAATCCCAAAGTTCGCAAGCTGACAGAAGAGATCGATCGGGTGTATCGATCGCGTATCGTCAACCCCAAATGGATCGCCGGAGCCATGCGCCACGGCTACAAGGGAGCCTCAGAAATGGCAGCGACTTTAGATTTCTTATTTGCCTACGATGCCACGGCTAATTGCGTCCAGGACTTCATGTATCAAGGTGTGGCGGATGCCTATTTGTTTGATGAATCGGTACGAAAATTTATCGAGCAAAATAATCCGTGGGTGCAGCGAGATATGGCAGAAAGGTTGTTAGAAGCTAATCAACGGGGTTTGTGGGAGGATGTCGAATTATGGACATTGGAGCGGCTAAAATTGATGGTGAATGAAGCTGAAGGAGTTATTGAATCGCAGGGTAATTAACAAGAAGTGTAGGGTTAACTCGACTTGCCACATATTAGCTAAAGGGTATCCACAAAATTCCAATATTTTGGTATCCGTAGCGGGAATTTAGAAATTCGCCCCGCTGCTGTGCTTCTTCTTTTGTTTTCCAGGCTGTATCTGCTATGACTCTGTAACCTTCAAAATCTGCATCAGTCCAATTTAGACGTTGTGCATTTGCAGAACTTATACAAGAATTTATGGATATAATAGACAAAGATATCAAAGCTATTTGCTTAATTTTATTCATTTATTTAATAGAATCTGTCGATCTAGTATTCCCAAGTAAGATAGATTTATATCATGATTACCGATTATGATTGCGAGCGCTCCATTAACTAGCTACACCACTTACACCAACCATATCTAACTCTCTGATTTAGTGTCGATTACCTACGGTAGGCTACGCCAACGATCGCGTTTACTCACACTATTTCACTCTACAAAGCAGCTTGTCGATCGCCTACGAGCAACTACGCGATCGCGAACCATTATGATAGTATTTAAATACGTGCCGTACAGAGAGTTCGGGTTGAATATCCAATGTCAGAAGAACGCTTAGAGCAAGTCGAACAGAAGCTAGATAGCCTAATTAGCGCCATCCAATCGGGATTTGGTAGCTTTGAACGCCAATTGAACGATATCCGTAGTGATAATAGACAACTTTCTAGCGACATCCAACAAGTTTCAGAACGATTAAAAAAGGTCGAAGAACGGGTACAGATTATCGACAGCCGCATTAATACGTTGGCGTAGCCTCTCAGAATGAGAATCGATTTGCGTCTGGCGGGGATATCTAGTGATATTCTTGGCTTACAAACAGAGCAAAATCGCATTAAAGAATATCTCTTCAGTCGTCCTCAATAGAAATTTAATTGTCTAGTGAAGGTTATCGTTTCTAGAGAGCGAACCGAGCAAAAATTAGAGCCAGTTGAAGCTCAGATCGCGACTCCGTGAGACTCCCCAACTTTCCGCCTCAAAGAGTTAACACCCATAGCACGATCGACCCCAGCACAAGTCAAGACTCGCTCAAATGCGAACAAATGTGAGCTGTGTAACAACTATCTCCCCGTTATTGGGTAAAATGGTATTAGTGGTGCAAGTTAAAGCTCCGGCAAGTCCGGTAGTTTGCATCAATGCTGAGTTAAATACATTCATTACATGGAATCTAGCGTCCCGCCTGGCAAACCTAAAACCGAGCCTCCTCCACATAAGTGGGGAGAGTTCTGGGGAAGTGCGATCGCGATCTTTACATTGATACTACCTGTGGCGGCAATCGTTCATTACTCGCCAGTTAGCAGTGTCCAAGCTTTACCCAATTTGCCACCAGCAGCGTTACCCGAATGACCTAAAGCCAATATTCGGACGCTAAAAGCTATTATCCAATTCCCAATCCCTAGTAAAATGCAAGCAGGGGATCTATTCTGTCAGGAATAAACATCCCCCAGCTTTTTTGAATTGGAGAATTTTACTTTGGACTTAACGCTCATTCCCGCTCAACCTAAATTTGGGATTATCAACGTTTTAATCGAAATTCCCGCTGGGAGTAAGAATAAGTACGAATTTGATAAAGACATGAATGCGATGGCACTCGATCGCGTTTTGTCATCTTCGGTACAATATCCTTGCGACTATGGCTTCATTCCCAATACGCTGGGTAACGATGGCGATCCGCTCGATGGGATGGTGATGATGGATCAGCCTACATTCCCAGGTTGTGTGATTGCTTGTCGCCCGATCGGGATGCTCGAAATGATCGATGGTGGCGATCGCGATGAGAAGATTTTATGCGTCCCTGATAAAGATCCGCGTTATGCTAACGTCACTTCGCTCAAAGATATCGCCCAACACCGTTTGGATGAAATCTCTGAATTTTTCAAAACCTATAAAAACTTAGAAAAAAAAGTTACTGAAATCCTCGGCTGGAAAGATGTCGATGCCGTCATGCCATTAGTGCAAGAATGCGTTGCAGCAGCGAAGAAGTAAGCAATCGTAGCGCCAGTACTGGAGCGCTAGGAGTGGAGATGAGAGTATATTCAACTCTCATCTCCCCGTCTTCTCGTCTCCTCGTCTCCTCATCTCCCCGTCTCCCATCTCCTTCCCCAATAACAACTAACCAACAACTATGCAACGCACGTTATTGGCAGGCAAAATTCACAGTTGCACGATTACCAATGCTAACCTGCAATATATGGGCAGCATCAGTATCGATGAGCTGTTATTGACTGCTGCGGCAATAGTCCCCTACGAGCAAGTACACGTCGTCAATGTCAATAACGGGCAACGGTTTATTACCTATGCGATCGCCGCAGCAGCAGGCTCGGGCGCGATCGAGTTAAATGGAGCCGCAGCTAGACTGGGCGTACCGGGCGATAAGCTGATTATTATGACTTACGTTCAGTGTGATGAGAGCCAAGCTCGCCAACACCAGCCGCAGGTTGTGATGGTAGATGCACACAACCAAATTACCGAACTTAAATCTCACATCCCCACTGGCATGGGTTGAAGTGGTGCTAGCGCAAGACTACGACAATACACTCGTAAATAGTTATTAAAGTCAGCCAAATGGCTGACTTTAAGCGCTCCCAATTGTGCTTAAAACCCGCAGGGCGACCGAAGATCGGGACGAGCGAGGCTGAAATATCTAGGCATACACTTTTTGTAGCGAAATTGTACGTCGTAATTAATGGACGATTATCTTCAAAATTAATAATTTATCTGTTTTCGCAATAATTTGCTATGTTTTCGGGGAAATGTGCAAGACAGATACTACATTTTGTTTATATGGTTAATTCAGGCATCAATTTTTGCTAGTGGTAAAGTTACCGCATTCAAGCCTAACATCCACAAAGCGATCGATTATCTCCGCAACGGTGACTACACCATGCGTGGCAATAACGGGAGTCGATCGACTCTAGTTTGCATTCTCTATTCACTCCCCTCATGAAAGAGCTGACACCAATTACCACTACTCCAGTTAGAGAACTACCTCGCTCCGCAGATTTAGCCCAAGTTTGTATCTATGGATTGAGCTTTTTATCAGTGGGCTTATTTCTCCTTTTACCATTTGCCAACTTACTCCATCCTAGCCCTTGGCAACGGAGTATCGGCACCATTCATTCAGTTGCCGCATTGCTCACCACGATCGTTGCTGCCTATGCCGGACATCTAGCTTTTCCACTGATTCGGGGCGCAAAGAATGTTCTCCCTCAACTGCGTACCCTGATTTTTTGGTTTACATTGCTGAGTTTTCTGGGGATAGTTTCCGGCAATTGGGCATTTATGCGATATCGAGCAGGGATCGAGCATGGTGGTGCTAGTGCTTGGCTAAAAGTAAATTCGCCACTAACTCACTATACGGTGGCTCAGTATCACGAACTGAGTACGGTGTTTATCATTCCCTTCGGTGTTGCCTGTACCTGGGTCTTGTGGCGATATGGGGACAGTATTGTCGCGTCCGAACACCGTGCTGTCCGATCTGTTACCAGCATTGCCCTCATGGTGCTGATGTTTTTAGCAATGGGAGGAATGGTGTCAGGTCTAAGCATTGCGAAGATCCATGCCCTCTAGGTATTAGGTATTAGGCTTTAGGCTTTAGGTATTAGGGAATTAGCTGTTTTGATAAGTACCAATCATAGATCGTTTCAGCAACGCCTAAACAGGAGTGTTTCGCCAATTCTCTACCCTAAAGCCTACCCCTACACCCTCTTATCCCCTAAAACCTAAAACCTAAAGCCTACCCCAACCCCCTCTTATCCCCTAAAACCTAAAACCCAAAGCCTACCCTCCACCCTCTACCCTCTATACCCTAATGCCGCACCCTCGCTCTGAAGAATTACTCCCTTGGTATACCCGATGCTGGAATTGGTCAAAGCAATTTCCGGCGATCTTAGCAACTGGAGCAAGTACACCACCGGGAACTGCTGGTATCGCTGCGGCAGCCTTCATTAGTGCTGCTATTGGTGCCGTCATGATGATGGTGTCACATCACATCGCCCATACATCAGTAGACCGAGAGCAATTTATCGAGTGGTTAGGCAGTTGGATTCCTGGTAGCCAGAGTACGGATCCAGTAACTGGCAATATTGGCAGTTATGCAGGCAAAGAAACGGTGCTACTCATCGGCTGGCTCGTCAGTTGGGTCATCCTCAACGATCTGCTTGAGCATCGTCAAGTCCGCACCCGAACGATCTTTTTTGGTACCTTTGGGTTACTGGTAGCCGCGATCGTTATGTGTTGGCATCCGCTGTTTCCCTATCTCCCCTTACAATAATCACAGGCGATTAGTTTATGTTTAGCGACTCTGATTCGACTTCTTCCGGTTTCACTGGCGTACCTGCCACCGAGTTTCATCCCCGTCGGATATCAGCTAGAGAGCTACATCGATATGTCTGGGGACTGATGGCTGTATTTAGCGCCTTCGCTATTAGTTATCCGATTGCCTGTTGGCGGGTTAGTCAATCCGAGCAGTTTCGCCCTCATCGCTCTCACGTCAAATCTTTACCGCTCCCAATAAGTGAATCGGCTAGAAATTAGGGCGTGGCTCGATTGGCTAGCTTCCCAACTTAGCGATATCCACCACACCCGCGACTAGAAATCATCACAAAAATTTACTGAGAGTTAATACTATTAATTCTCAGTAAGTTTTTGCGAGCAATGTCTTGACAAAGTGCTTCACTTGCGGCTGTCGATCGGTGCAAGCTATCTAATATCTACCAGTAACTATTGAAGATTTTGGTGGAATAGAAAGCTACTACTTCGATACCAACAACAGCAAGCAATATGCTGGTCGGAATATTCTCTCTAATGCTTTTGAAAATCCCATTTTAGTTGAGAATGGCAAGGTGACAGATCTCGCCGATTTAGGTGGCGATGGTGGTACCGCACAGGGTATTAATAACAAAGGACAACTTGTCGGTACGATCGGGTAATTTGGGGATCTCGACTGGCGAGGCTAGATCCCCGACTGTCTTGTCGGTTTTTTTATTCGGAGGTTCCCTCCGAATAAAACCACCGCTTCTTGGAGAAGTCGGGGATCTGATATGTCCTAACAGATGTGACGACTACTTAGCTGGCAATTTATCAACAATCATCATCAATGACTATGAATCGATCGCTCTACAAGCCACTGTCGATAAACCGATCCGCATTTCGGCTCAAGAATTACACAAATACGTGTGGGGGTTAGTTGGTGTCATGCTGCTAGCGATCGGGACTTATCCGATCGCGATGAATCGAGCGTCACAAATTTTTATTCCAAATTAATGCTATTAATTCTCAATAAATGTGCTAGTATATTTGAAAGCTTGTCAAACTTGGCGATCGCTAAGCTGATGAGATCGAAGCCTACCCCCGCTAATTGCAGCAGTCAACTCCACCCCGATGGGCGGGAAATCCAGACAAGCCAGTCCTCAAATACATCTCTCAGCCTCATGTCAGCCGTCGATAGACCGATCG
>NZ_JANLWO010000643.1:0-9475 GCF_031364565.1 Chamaesiphon sp. OTE_20_metabat_361 | reverse complement strand
CTTCGATTGTACTAAATAATGCTAAACGGGACATTACCAAGAGAATGTCACTCTGAGTAGAGGCGATCGTTGGTGAATTGTTATTAGCGTAGATCTACCCACCCCGCCCGTTGGGCACCCCTCCTGGGAGGGGATTTTTTTAGGAGGCTTAGCTTTTCTCTCGCAACAACCGATCTAACTCTGCTTGCATCTGCGATTCCACCCGATCGTAACAGGCATCAACATAATCGCGATCGCTCGCCGCATTTCGGCCATAGCGATCGAATTCGATCGGCTCACAGATGCGAATATGTACCTGCGTTGGTAGCGGTAAATTAGGCAACGGGCCAAACGCAATCCCCCACGGCAACCCCAGATAAATCGGGAACACATTTGGGTCGATCCCAAATAGCCACGGCATTCCGCGCTCGTGAAGTCGCTCCAAGAGCGGGTAAATATCGCTCAAAACGATCAAGCCATCATGGGCACCCGTCGATACTACCGGGACGATTGGGGCGTTTTCCCGCAGGGCGACTTTAATAAATCCCTTCCGTCCAGCCAATTGAATGCGGTCTCTTTGACTGTGCGGGCGAAACACATCTTCTGCACCGCCGGGATACACCAATACCACCGCCTCTTTTTGCAAGGCGGCGAGCGCCATTTTGGGATGTGCTCGCATCGCTCCCGCTCGCACCGCCAAGGTAGACATCCCCCCAAAATACTTCCACACATCGGGGTGTGCTAAGCCATAGGCAGGGCGTTCGGTGCCATAACGCACAAACCAGTCATACATCAGCATAAACATGTCAGGAGCCGCCAGACCGCCATTGTGCGAACCGACGACTAACATCCTGCCTTGCGCGGGCACATGCTCCCAGCCATCGCTAACAACCCGAAAATAATACTCATATAACCACTTCCACACGGGCATAAATACCTCGCGAATCACTCGCGGATCGCGATCGTCCAACGACCAACCATCGTACTTGTGGCGATCGGGCGCAGGTGCATTGACAAGCTGCTCAAAAAAATTTATCAATTATCCAAGATTGGTGACGAACATGGCTGTAGGCGACAATTTCAGCGATATTAGCTAATTGTTATCCTCGATCGTACCAAATAACGGCTCAAATCTAGCACAGTCAATACTTATTCTGTTTTTAGCGGCGGGGTCACAATTATCAAAAATTTGGTACTGGGGAGCGCTCGATCGCTCTAGCGGTTGGTCTGTGCAACGACTAGTCCCAAACTTTTACCAAACTGCTTGCATAATTGGCGCGGACTTGCTATATTAGTCAAGTTGCCTAATTCAACAGCAACGCGCCGGGATAGCTCAGTTGGTAGAGCAGAGGATTGAAAATCCTCGTGTCCGGAGTTCAAATCTCCGTCCTGGCATATCTAGAAACCTCGCGCTGTGCGGGGTCTTCGAGTTTTTACTCATATTTTAGGCTTGCTCCATGTAATCGAAATAGCCTCAAGTTGATATCACATAGGCTATCATTCTAGTACGATCGTAAAAATAGTAGTAGACACAAATGTGTTTATTGGGGCGATCCTGAGTTCTCAGGGACTAAACCGCGAACTGATTCGACGTTGCTTGCTTGGTGAATATCAGCCGATGATGAGTAATGCTCTGTATCTAAAGTACGAATCAGTAATAGAGCGGGAAGAGATTATCGCCAAATGTCAACTAGATAGAAGTAAGGTTAACGAGCTACTAGATGGCTTTCTGAGTATGTCTAAGTGGGTCTACATCTACTATTCATGGCGACCTAATTTGAGAGATGAGGGTGATAACCACGTCATTGAATTAGCGATCGCGGGGAATGCTTAGATCTTAGCTACTAACAATCTTAGAGATTTTAGAGGCTCCGAACTAACCTTCTCACAGTTGCAAATGCTCAACCCACACCAAATTATCGTAGAATAACTTTGTGGCAGTTTTAACAGTGCGGATGCCAGACGATCGGCATTCGAGATTAAAGGCGTTAGCCGCTAGTCAAGGCGTGAGCGTCAATAAAATGATTGAAGAGCTTACAACCGTCGCGTTAGCCGAGTTTGATGCTCACAATCGATTCAAGGTTAGAGCCGCTAGAGGATCGGCGGCTAGAGGTTTGGAAATACTCGACGAACTAGACAAACTGGACTCCTAATCAAAATAGCCCCAATCTTGGGTTGTTGCCGCGAGCGGCAAAATCCGGAAGATCGGGGCTACATCTAAATCGATAACTGTTGGAAGCTGTTGGCGAACAGGTAACTAACGACTAACACTAACACTATGAATCAGATATCGCGTTCGCCCATTAAATACTTTTTTATTACTCCCCTAAGTTGGGGTGAGATTGGATTAACTATCGCGAATGCTAGGAAATGTCGCCAGATCGCGAGCGCTAGCAACCATCGCCGCAATTTCTGAAGGTTGCCAATTATGGGTAGATTGGCATTGATGCGCCGCCAACAATCCCCACAAGCCGCGTTGGGTGAGAATCGGTACGACTAAATTGGCTTTGACATGGAGTTCGCGGAGATGGTCGCGGTGACAAGGTTGAATCAATTCGGTTTCGATATCGGGAATCGCCCGGATGCGTCCGTGTTCGTAGAGCTTGGCATATTCGCCATTAAAACAGCGATCGGGGCCACTCGCACCTAGAATGGAAAACTGGTTATCGCTGAGCGACTCAAAGGTGACGCGTCCCGACCATTGATAGTAAAAATAGTACAGTACAATTCGATCGGCATTCATCAACTTACGGAGTTCGTCGGTAGTTGTCTGAATCAGTTTGTCCCTAGCTAAATCGCGGGATAACCTGTCGAAGATGGTTTGGAGCGATGGATCGGGCATAACCTATGTGCTGCGTGCTGTTTAGCGTTTAGTTATTCAATATTTAGCGCACTATCCAATAATTTTGAGGCGAGGTATCGATCGGTTATCGGGCAGATAATCTCAACTCCAGCCTAATAAATCCGATCTAAAATCTGGTGTGCCATCTCTAGTTTAGCGCAGGGAAGGATATCGATCCGCTCGCCATTGGGTTTGAGGATGACGGCTTGATTGCGATCGCTCCCAAAGCCACTTTCTGGTAAGTCTACCGGATTAGCCACGATCGCGTCCAATTGTTTGCGCTCTAATTTCTCCAGCGCTGGCGCGATAATATCCCCAGTCTGAGCGGCAAAGCCGATTAATTTTTGGTGGGGTTGCTTGATTTTGCCGAGTGCCGCAATAATGTCGGGTACTGGCGCTAATTTTAATTCAGTTGGGAGTAGTTTTTTTGGTAACTTGCGATCGCTATATTGCGCGGGCTTAACATCTGCAACCGCTGCGGACATCAATACGATATCGGCATTTGGAAAATGCGCCAGCATTTTGTGGTGCATGTCTTCACTGTTGATAACGGGGATGAGATTTACCCGGCGATCGATCTGCACATCCGGTAAGGTACCATGAACCAAAGTCACCTGCGCCCCCCGATGAACTGCGGCTTGTGCCAGAGCTAGTCCCATTTTGCCAGTAGCAGGATTGCCAATAAACCGCACGGGATCGAAGAATTCTCGCGTTCCCCCGGTACTAATTAACAAGTTTTTGCCGACTAAATCGAGCTTGCCATGAGTATGTAGCAACGAATGAATATAGGGTAAAATTTCTTCAGGCTCTGCCATGCGTCCCATCCCGACTCGATCGCAAGCCAGTAACCCTATCGCTGGCCCAGCCGCATGATAGCGCGAATCTTGACTCAATAATTGCCAATTGCGCTGGACGGCTGCTTGGTTCCACATTTCCGTATTCATGGCGGGCGCGAGTAAGATCGGGCAAGTCGAAGCCAGGACTGTATTTGTCAATAAGTTATCCGCCAATCCATAGGCTAATTTGGCCAATGTATTGGCAGTCAGTGGCGCAATTAATAATAAATCTGCCCATTCGCCCAATTCGATATGAAGGGGGCGATGATGAATGGGTTGCCAAAAATCTCGATCGGTATAAGCTGGGTGGCGGGATAATGTTGAGACAGTTAAGGGGGTAATGAATTGTTCGCCGCCTGTGGTGAGGATAACTTTTACCTCAATTTCTGCTTTGAATAGTGTAGAGATAATTTCGCACACTTTATATGCGGCAATTCCACCCCCAATTCCGATTAGAACTCGCATCGGTCGTGGTTTTTGGGTTGATGAGTGAGATGCGGAGATCTTTACCCCACCCCAGCCCTCCCCTTATAAAGGGGAGGGAGCAAAAGCCCCCCCTTTATAAGGGGGGCTGGGGGGGTAAGGGTTGTAGATGATTCTGGTATTTCGGCGTGGATCTACCCACCCCGCCCTACGGGCACCCCTCCAGGGAGGGGATTTTTTAGACTAGGCTTCGTCGTAGGCTTCGAGATCGAGGAGGTGAATGTAGGGTTCGACTAAATCTGGGCGTTGAAAAGCGATCGCGCGTAAGAAATGCCAGTCTTTCAAGCCATCAAAAGGGTTGCGATAATCATCACTTTCTAGGCGTAAGGCTAGGGCTTCTACTTCTTCTGTAGTCAAGTTGGGGATAGTATTCCGTTGCGACAGCTCGATTGTGGTCATAGGTCAAACCTCCTTACAAATTGGCAAAAGTTTAGCAAGCTACAATTATTTTAGCCTTCTTAGTTATTATTACCCTTTAATCGCGCTGGATTAACAAACTTATTGATAATTTAGATTATTTGCTGACAAAATTTCTGACTGCCTCCAAAACTTCTGGTACGATCGAGTGTCCCATATCAAATTCTTGATATTGGACATCAACGCCCCACTGAGTCAGGGTTGCTTGACTCTTACGCGCCGCAGAAATCGGCACGACATCATCTTGTCTGCCATGCACGACGAGCGCAGGTGGAGCCGATTGGGGAGGTTTCGCTCGATTTTGATGCAAGTAACCACTCATGACAATCAGACCCGCTACAGGCAAATCTAGCCCAATTTCCAGCGTCATCGCCCCACCCTGAGAGAAACCCGCAATCCAAGTGCGATCGAGTGAGATCCCCGTCGAAGCTGGGAGCGACTCGATCCAAGTCGTCAAAACTTCGCGACTAGTGGCGAGTTGGGTGAGGCTGCGATCGTTCAATTGTCCCGCACCTGTAAATGAATACCACATCTTCCCCGTGTCGCTATATTCATGGTCGAAGGTGCCATTGGGAAACAGAAATTGATATTCTGGCAGTTTAAAGTAGGGCACGAGTTCGCCGAGATCGTCATGATTGGCACCCCAACCATGCAACACCACGATCGTGCCGATGGGATTGCCCGTCTGAGCGGGGACAAAAATGATGTCTAGTGGACTATTCGGATCGATTTGAGTCATCGGTGCGTATGGATAGTTTCGGTAAAATTTTGTGGATGAGCAAAAAACACCCGATCGGGTCACTTTTAGGCTTTCATTTACGCCCTAGTTCGTACTATAGTAAATCGTCTAGAAATAATTAACCCCTCCCTTAGTCAAATCATGACATTACTACGCCTCATTCAAAGAGCTAGCATCCTCGCTGGGATGACTTTTGCAAGTCTTCCTTTTTACGGTAATATCGCTCATGCTGACACGCCAACGCCACAGTTTTGTGTCATTGCGAGTAATGGTAAAACTGTCTGTGGGACTTTGAAGGAAGTCGAACGAGCCTGTGTGACTACTGATGATAACAAGACTGTCTGTGGTAAATACAAATCAGTCAGAGGAGAGCAAGCGCAACAAGAAACCAGAAATCTCACACCGATAGCTAGTTTTCGGAAGGAAGTTGACAATTTTGTCTATACGTTGGAAGGCTGTCAAAGAGTAGACACAAATGTCAGATGCCAAATCAAAATTGTAAACAAGGGTAAAGAAAGGTCGATAAACTCTCTCTCAGAGAGGTCTTCTCTGGTGGATTTTACTGGAAAATCTCATATAGGTTCTAAAGTAGATCTTGGTGGAAGTCCAGAATTTAGTGTATTTTCCACAATAGCTTCAGGTGCTGATGCTTATCTTGGTATCACATTTAATGATGTATCCGGGTCTATAGTTAAAGCTCAACTTTTAAATGTTAAAATAGGCAATAGACCTATTCAGTTCCGAAATATTTCCATTGCAAACTGAGCTAGATTGACTTAAAAGCGATTCGATAAAATTCATACATTTGTCGATCGCGCCCTAGAATCTGTAGGGGTGCCCCTTGTGGGTACCCTTATCGATGCGGGGTAAGCACGAGGCATTACCCCTACAGGCTATTGGTGGGTTTTAAGGATAAGAAAACAATAATATTGTCGATCTTGTGGTTGTTGGGTTTGGCTCGGGCTTCTACCCAACCTACGGGTCTTTGGGATGTTATGCGATCGCGATTGGGATCGATGATGTTAAAATTGTGATGTGTGTTTCTTGTCAGATCGATCGACTTCAAAAACAAATATTAAAGAATACCAAATATTTGCGATGTCTTCACCTATTCAACAATTAACTCGAATCACTCAAACACCAGGACAATGCGGTGGAAACCCTTGTATTCGGGGGATGCGAATCCGCGTCAGCGATATTTTGGAAATGATGGCTGAAAATGTATCTGCTGAGAAAATATTGACAGATTTTCCTGACTTAGAACCAGAAGACATTACAGCCTGTCTCCTATTTGCTGCTCGTCGAACAGAATTTCCCCGTCTCACTGCATGATAATATCGATCGCTCGATAGACGAATATCTGTATACTGGTGCCAGTAGTTATGGGACTTAATGTAGTGATGAAATATCAATTGTTAATGTCGATCGCGATCGTTACTTCGATCGGATCTGTGAGCCTAACGATGCCGAGTATTGCTGGATCTAGATTTCGCCCATTCGAGGGTCGATCTACCAGTCGATTGCTGTTATCAAAACAGCCGAATCTAGTCGATTTTCCTGAAGTGGGATTGGCAATTCCCCAACCGAGTGGATTTACTAAAGCAACATCATTTTATGGATTCGAGCAAGCTGCAACCAGCTCATCAGTGGTACTCTCGAAAATTCCTGGGCCATTCTCGGCGGTAACTAAAGGATTTAATAAAGAGACTTTGGCAACTAGGGGCATATCTTTAATTTCTAAGCAACCAATCAAAATCGATAATCAGTCAGGGTTTCTGTTGCAAGTATCTCAATCAGCCGCTGGTCAAAAATTTCTCAAATGGATTTTAGTATTTGGCAATGAGGAAAGCACAACTGTAGGAGTTGCCAGCTTTTTGGAAGAAAATGCTACAAAAATCGGTGAGCCACTTAAACAAGTTTTGCTAGCAGCATCCCCGCGCACGTCTTCAGCTCCAACCGCTTCCTCGCTACCATTTAAAATTACACCAGTAGCAGGTTTATCTTTGGTTACAAAGGTGTCAGGAGTGGGTAAAGTCGCACTATTTACCAAGGATGGTAATATTCCCACAGTAGCTCCGACAGATCCGTTATTTGTTGTTGCTCCATCGCTGGGCGATGTTGCTATTTTAGACCAAAAATCCTTTGCAACTCGGCGTATTTCTGCCTACCCGCAAACAGATATCGTCGCGATAAGATCGACTACTGAAATCTCGATCGATAATTTAACTGGTTGGGAAATTGTCGCTAATGGTAGAGACAAACAAACGAAAGCACCTTTAGCTATCTATCAAGTGATGCTGTTTCCCAAGCAAGGCGGATATATCGTGATAACAGGGATTGTCGGCGATAAACAGTCCCAAATTTACATGCCAAAGTTCAAGGCGATGGCACTAACTTATCGGAACTCCAAGTGACGGATATGTTAGTCAATTGAGGCTTGATTGTAATGAGTCGATCTCTACTTCTACCATGTCAGGAAACTTAGCAGTTATTGTTAACTCTCCGCCTAGATTGCCGATTGCTTGACGTAAGTAACTTAGGTAGATATCGACATTCTCGATTGGAGTTTTAGATGTATCTACGCGCCAATTTGCTGCTGTAACTGCAATTGCTTCTCTTAACTCAATAGCTGCTAATAGTTCCTTTTTCTTACGTTCGATCTCTAATTTTCTATCTTCGGGCAAGTTCTCTACGAGACGTTGAAATGGATGATGACCGCTCATTAGATTAATCCCTCCTGTCTAAGTTCCTCTAAATAAATATCATACAGTCGATCTGCAATTGGGATATACTCTTCATAAAAGCGGTCGTTACCAGTTTTATCTCCGCCGATTAGTAAAATAGCACTGCGTCGAGGGTCGAAGGCGTAAAATATCCGCAATGGATGTCCAGAACTTTGCACTCTCAACTCTCTCATGTGAGAATGTCGAGAACTATTAATCCCAGATGAGTGAGGGAACTTGAGATTAACACCCAAACTCATTAGCAATTCAACGGATACATTAATATCATCTTGCTCTGACATCCCAAGCTCCTCCCACCATTGGGCGAACTCGTTTGTATATTCAATTTCATAACTCATAGCTCGACCCTATCCGCAGAGCATAACTTTTTTCTAATCGTTATGCAGTAAGATCTTATAAGTTTCTGCTGTCGGTTTGGTGGCTTGGGCTACTGCTTTATCGAGATCTTTGAGATGGTAGCGATCGCTAATCAACGCATCGACATCAATGCGATGATTGAATACTAGATCTGCGGATAATGCCTGAACTTTAAACGACGAACTATAACTACCCATCAAATCGATTTCACGTCGGTACAAGACATTGGGATTAATTGGGATTTCTAACTCGTCGGGGAACTCGGCAAAGAACAGGATTTTGCCACCTTTGCGGGTGCAGTCTAGGGCTTGGAAAAAGGCTTTGTCGCTGGGTACGGCGAGGATGGCGGTATCGACACCCATGCCACCTGTTAAGGCTTGAATTTTGGCGGTGAGATCGGGATCGCGGGCATTGAAGGCGGCTTCGGCACCGACGGCGAGGGCTTTCTTGACTCGGGATGGAATTAAGTCAGTGGAGATCGCTCTGGCTCCAAAATGCTTAACCAGCATAATAAACATTAACCCGATCGGGCCTGCTCCGGTAATCAGCACGGTATCGCCAGCTTGAATATTTGCTTTTTTAACAGCCTTGAGGCAGCAATTTGTCGGCTCGACGAAGCTTGCTTGTTCGTCGGTAACTCCAGCGGGAATCGTTATTAAGCCGCCATTTCGGACGATATGTCCTGGCACTTTGACATATTCAGCAAAACCGCCACCACTGGGTGTAAATCCGGCTGTAGTCGTGACATTTTTGTAGACATCGCACATGGAGTAATTTTCGTGGAGACAGTAGTTGCAGTGCATACAGGGAATATGGTGCATTACGACTACTCTTTGTCCGACTTGCCAATCCTGGACATCCGCGCCAACTTCACTAATGACGCCAGCCGTCTCATGTCCAAAAATTCGGGGCGGTTCGTAAAGTGGGTAAAGGATCTTTTTGATGTCTGACTGGCACAATCCCACCACTTTAACCTTTACTAATACCTCGTCGGCGGCGATGGTGGGGACTGGGATAACTTCATAACTGAGCCGATTGACGCCACGAAATACTTGTGCTTTCATTCTGGTTGAGATGG
>NZ_JANLWO010000641.1:0-2738 GCF_031364565.1 Chamaesiphon sp. OTE_20_metabat_361 | reverse complement strand
GAGTTCGATTTCTTTAGCAATGGTGACACCATCGTTAACGATTTGGGGTGCGCCAAATTTCTTTTCTAAGACGACGTTACGACCTTTAGGGCCGAGGGTAACTGCTACCGCTTCAGCCAAGATGTCCATCCCGCGTTCGAGGGCGCGACGAGCATTTTCGTTGTATATAATCCGCTTTGCCATAATCTTTAAATTTAGATGTGTAGAGGGTTAGTATTAATGACCGAATGGCTGTTGACTGTTGACTGTCTGAGGATTCTATCGTTTACAGATCGAGCATCCATACTAGCTGTCAACTGTCAACTGTCAACTGTCAACTGAAGAATTAGCCGACTACTGCGAGGATGTCTTTCTCAGACAACAGCACATATTCGTCGCCGCCGAGCTTCACGTCGGTACCAGCGTATTTGGAGTAGAGGACTTTATCGCCGATTTTGATTTCTGGCTCTTGACGAGTACCGTCTTCGTTGCGTTTGCCAGGGCCGACTTGGACTACTTCACCGATTTGGGGCTTTTCTTTAGCTGTATCGGGAAGCAGGATACCGCCTGCGGTTTTTTCTTCTGATGCGCTGACTTTGACGAAGACGCGATCGGCCAAAGGCTTGACTGTAGATACTGTTAAAGATAGTGATGCCATATTAATTCTGAGTTTTTAGCACTCTCAACTGCTGAGTGCTAATTTAGCCGAATGGGGTATGGCATGGCAAGCAAGGGTAGAGTACGGGTTCCCGCACGTTCCTGCAAGCCGCGCCTATAGAACCCATTTGGGATCTTTGAGATTCATGATGGTGCGTTACGCCAAGGGCGATAACACACCCTACACCAGAGCGATAAATTGACGGTAGGGTGCGTTACTGCGCAAGCGGCTCGCGCACGCCTTTGTTCCCCGACGGTTTGCGGATGCGCGCTCCTCGGGTTCCCCGAGGGTTTAGCGACCCAAACACATGCGGAGGTTCCCTCCGCATGTGTTTGGGTCAAGACAGCGCACCAAGCAGCGAGACAAGACAGCATAACGCACCAATTATCCGGTCGATCGGTTCTGAGGAAGTTTCTGAGTTCTCGTCGCAGCCACAGCCGAGAATTTAAATTGGGATCGGCGCATAGGGTAGCAAAAGAGTCAAACGCAACGGGAATTCTAGCGTTAGTATGGTTATTTAATAAAGATTTAGGAGTACTTTGATGAGCTTGGATACCGCGATCGCACAACCGACGATTCATCCAGAGTTGTTATCAGCTTTTAGTCAGGATGAGTTTAATAGTCATGTGATGACTACTTACGGACGGTTTAATCTGGCGCTAACTAAGGGCGAGGGTTGTACTGTCTGGGATACCGATGGCAAGGCTTATTTAGATTTTGTGGCGGGGATTGCTACCTGCACGCTGGGACACGCACATCCAGCCGTGATTGAAGCGGTGACGACGCAGATTCACACGTTGACTCACGTGTCCAATTTATATTATGTCCCCGTGCAAGGCGAACTAGCGAAGTGGCTAGTGGAACATTCTTGTGCCGATCGGGTATTCTTTTGTAATTCGGGTGCTGAAGCTAATGAGGGCGCGATCAAATTGGCGCGGAAATACGCTCATACGGTCTTAGGCATTACCGAACCAGTAATTTTGACGGCGAATGCCAGTTTCCACGGACGGACGCTGGCGACGGTGACAGCTACCGGACAGCCGAAGTATCACAAGAACTTTGCACCATTGATTCCGGGTTTCCACTATGTACCTTACAATGACTTTGCCGCGATCGAGTCTGCTGTTGCCGAGTTAGATGGACGGGTAGCCGCCATTATGCTCGAACCGCTCCAAGGTGAAGGCGGCGTGAATCCCGGACAAGTTGCGTATTTCCAGCAGGTGCGGAAACTCTGCGATGACAAGGGAATTTTACTAATCCTCGATGAAGTTCAAGTCGGGATGGGACGTTCGGGTAAATATTGGGGTTACGAGCAATTAGGGATCGAGCCGGATATTTTCACGAGTGCTAAGGGTTTAGGTGGTGGGATTCCGATTGGTGCGACGTTGTGTAAGGCTTCATGCAATGTGTTCCAGCCGGGAGATCACGCTAGTACTTACGGCGGCAATCCATTTGTTTGTGCGGTGGCTTTAGCTGTTTGTCAAACATTGGAACGGGAAAATATTCTCGCCAATGTCCAAGCACGAGGCGCACAATTACGGGCAGGTTTACAACAATTAGCCACTAAATATCCCCAAACAATCTCCGAAGTTCGGGGTTGGGGTTTGATTAATGGCTTAGAGTTACAAGCTGATAGTAATGTCGGGGCGATCGATATTGTTAAAGCAGCAATGCAAGCAGGTTTATTATTAGTCCCTGCGGGTTTAAAAGTTGTCCGGTTCGTACCGCCTTTAATTGTTTCTTCTACAGAGATAGATCGGGCTGTAAGTATTATCGAGCGAATTTTAGCCACGATGTAGTAAATTAAGAGTGGGTAATTACCCACTCTAATTTAGATTTATTCTTAGATTGAATCGATCGAACTAAGTTATTAGCCACCAAAGATTGCAACATTATTGATATAGAGTATTAATTAGTAGGGTGGGCAATGCCCACCATCTAGGTTTTAGGCTGTTCTGATGAAATGATATTATTTCTTTCTCGCGATCGTCAGTCCGTCGCCGATCGGGATTAAACTAATTTGAACGCGATCGTCATGGTAGATTTGCTGATTGAGATCCTTGATTGCCTGAGTGCGTTTATCTGGATTCATCGCTGGATC
>NZ_JANLWO010000547.1:0-3971 GCF_031364565.1 Chamaesiphon sp. OTE_20_metabat_361 | reverse complement strand
GATTTTACGTTTGGGATGCACGGCGAAACTTGTCGGATCATTCGGACGCGTCAGCGGGATGGAAATGGGGCGTTGGAGTTTCAGATCCAGACGAGTGGGGGGCAATTTCGGACGCTGACGCAGAAGGGGATTCGTTCGACGCAGGCTTTAATTGATGATTATCTCAAGATTGATTATGAGACGTTTATTAATTCTGCTTATTTGCGTCAGGGGAAGGCTGATGAATTTATGCGGAAAAAGCCGACCGATCGCAAGCAAATTTTAGCAGATTTATTAAAGCTCGATCGCTACGAGCAATTAGCCGATCGAGCCAAAGATACGGGGAAGCAATACAAGCTCCAAGTCGAAGTATTGACCGAAAATTTAGCTCAGGCGCAGCTTCAACTCGCCCAAATCGATGGCATTACTCAGCAGCGCGATGAGGTGAAAGTTGAACTCAGTGCGTTGCAACAGTTACAACTCACCCAGGAACAGGAATTAGAAGGTTTTAAAACGATCGCCAGACAGCGAGAAACGTGGCAGCAACAGTTGGCTTGGGAGCAAAAACGCGATCGCGAATTGCAGCTAGCAGCGACCCAAATCCAGGTAGATCTTCAGGTAGTGACTACCGATAAACAACGGCTAGATGAGCTGTTAATTAGATCGGATGACATTGCTACTGCTTATCAAGCTTATCTGGGGTTACAGCAGCAAATTGAGGTGTTAGATCGGCAATTTAATAGCGATCGGCAGTATCAGATCGATCGCCAAAAATTACAGCAGCAATTAGATCGCCAAACTCAAGCATTGCAATTAAGTCTCGGTCAAAGTCAAGCGCAATTAGCGGCGCTCGAACGTCAAGAAATAGAATTAGCTGAAATTTTAGCGACAGTCGGCGACGTTACCAAAGGGGTCGCTCAATTACAAGTATGTCGTCAGCGATTGTCAGAGCTAGATCGACTGCAAATCGCCGTGTTACCGCTTCAGCAAGAGCGAGTGGGACTGGCGGCAAAAATCGATCTGCAGACTGCGAAAATTCAGGCTCAATTAAATGAGTTAGTTTTGCGCGAACGTCAAATTAGAATTAAAACAGCCGAGCGATCGCAATTAGTCAATCGGCTTAATTTACTCGATACTCAGCTTGCTGATTTAGAGCGAAAGCAAGTATATCAAAAGCGAGTAGAAGAAAAAGGTTTAACTAAGAGAGAAAATATCCAGCGGCTAGAGGCAGATACCCGTAATTATCAGCGACAATTAGGCGAATTAGACCGTAAATTAGAGCTACTAGCAACTCCTGATGCCAGTTGTCCAGTGTGCGATCGCCCGTTAGATGAAAACCATTGGGAACATGTCTTAAGTAGCGCCCAAGCCGAACGTGCTAATGTCGAGCAACAGATATCAGCAACTCGGGAAGAACACTCGCGCTACGTCCGCGAACGTGAAGATCTCCTCACGGAATATAAGCAGATCCAGCGCGAGTTAGCAGGCTCGGAAAGTCTCCGCGAACAGCGCGGTAATTTGCAAGCACAATTAGATTCAATTTCCGAACTCGAAGTCAATCTGCAAGAAATTGCCAACGAAAAGTCGCAAATTGAACTTGCGATCGAGTCTAAAAGTTATGCAAGTGAATTACAATCTCAATTGCAAGAAATTAGTATCAATATTGCCGCGATTAATTATAGCGAACAAAGTCATGCCCTAGCCAGAGGTGATGTCGATAAATTGCGGTGGGTAGAGATCAAACAAGAGAAAATCAAAGATGCCGATCGCAAGCAGCAACAATTAAGCATCCAGAAACAACAATTAGCTACCGAACTTGTCACCATCGAAGCAAATATTACCAGACTCCAAACAGACTCATATTTGCAACTCGAACTGCAAACTATTATCCGCCAAATTAACGAACTAAAATACGATCGCGACTATCACCAGCAAGTAGCCACCGAGTTGCGTCAATCCCAATCAATCCAACTTCAATATCAAGAAGTTCAACAAGCGAAACAAACTCAGCCGCAGTTACTCACACGCATTAACTCACTTCAAGCTAATGAGTCACAAAATATCATCGATCGACAAAAATCCAACTTAGAGATCGATCGTATCAGCTTAGAGATTGCCAAAATCCCCGATAGTGACGAGCGAATATTAGCAGTCGAGCGCCTACTAGCCGAACGCCGCCAGCAGTTAGATACCAATCTCTCAATTCTCGGTAGCCTCGAACAACAGCTTACTCAACTCAATAATATTCAAGAACAACTGCGATCGCAACAACAGCAGCTCGATACCTGCAAACAGCAGCAAAAAATCTACGACGAACTCGGAAAAGCCTTCGGTAAAAACGGCATTCAAGCTTTAGTAATCGAAAACATTCTGCCCCAGCTAGAAGCTGAAAGCAATCAAATTCTTTCCAAGCTAAGTAACAATCAATTTCACGTTCAATTTATTACTCAAAAAGCAACTAAAAGCAGCCGTACTAAAAAAGCTAGTGTTAAGAGTGCTAAATATATCGATACTTTAGATATCGCGATCGGCGATGCTAATGGTACTAGAGCCTATGAAACTTACTCGGGTGGCGAAGCTTTTCGGATCGATTTTTCGATCCGCCTCGCACTTGCTAAGCTGCTCTCCCAACGGGCGGGAACTCCCTTACAAATGCTGATCGTCGATGAAGGATTTGGCACTCAAGATCGCGAAGGCTGCGATCGCTTAATTTCGGCAATTAATGCTATTTCTGGTGACTTTGCCTGTATTCTTACTGTCACTCACATGCCACAATTTCGGGAAGCCTTTCAAACCCGCATTGAAGTCCATAAAACTGCCAAAGGCTCGCAACTACAAGTAATCACATAAATCGATTTTGTTTTTAGATCGTAATGTCAGGGCTGGAATTTTCCCCAGCCTAATCTAAGCTGCACTCTTACTATCATCTACACATTAGTAGTTTAGTAACAAGATTTAGCTCAAAATACGCTTGCCAGAAATAAATTATCACTCCTTACCATCTGTCAATCGGACGATGGCTTAATTTTATGTATCTATCGATGGGCGGTATTTATCTAGTCGATAAAAGCTCATAATAATTGATATTGTTCACCCAGTATTATGTCTAATTCATGCGCGCAAAAGTAACGCGATCGGGCTGAATTTTGAGATTGAAATATTTACAGAGAAATACATTTAGCTGCTGGATGTAACTTTCTAAATGGCTATCTATATTAGCTGGAGCGGGTTTTTATTGGATTAGGAGCTAGTAGTGAATAACAGAAAAATAGCTTTTGTCAAGTACGGTGGATTCTCACATGTAAATGAGATGGTTGTGGAAATTCTCACTAGAGAATTTCCCAATCTTGAAATTGAAACAATTGATGTTTTCACCGATTTAGTCAACACCAAAGACTTGGCAACCATCTTTCATACTCTTAATGAATACAGCAAAGAAATATTCGATCGGACGCTGCATATCGGTAACAGAAGACTTTACACCAGCTATTTTTTCCACAAGCTGAGAAAGGCGTTAGTCAAGAGACCGGCAGGTCGAAACTATTTATTTACATTTCAAACACAATCTTTATTTGATGCGAGTATTCCTGGTATACCGCACTTTGTCTATACAGATCACACTGCCTTAGCAAATCTCACTTACCGAGGTTTCGATCGCGCAAAACTACCCTCTAGCGCGTGGATTGAGTGCGAGCGAGAGATTTATCACAATGCAACTCTCAATTTTACGATGAGTGAAAATGTTGCTGACTCGATCGTCAAAGATTATGGTGTCCCGGCACATAAAGTAGCAAACATCCTGTGTGGCCCTTGCCTGAATGTACCGCAAGCGGAAGTATTTGACGATAATAGATATCACCATCAGAAAATTTTGTTTGTTGGGATCGAATGGGAGCGAAAAGGTGGCCCGATCTTAGAAGAAGCTTTCAAAATGGTACTAGATAAATTTCCAAATGCCACTCTAGATATTGTCGGTTGTTCGCCTAAAGTCA
>NZ_JANLWO010000633.1:0-4282 GCF_031364565.1 Chamaesiphon sp. OTE_20_metabat_361 | reverse complement strand
CCGAGGGTTTAGCGGCGTTTTTATTCGGGGGTTCCCCCCGAATAAGAAAACGACAAGACAGCGAATCAAGACATTACCCCCACTTCTGTGAAAATCGATCGCGCTTACTCTAATCCCGCATAGACAGCTAAATCGCCCAATTCATCCTCGATGCGTAACAGACGGTTGTATTTTGCCACCCGTTCGCTGCGGCAGAGAGAACCCGTTTTGATTTGTCCCGCGCGAGTCGCGACGGCTAAATCGGCGATCGTGGTATCTTCAGTTTCGCCGGAGCGGTGACTGATGATGGACTTGAAGCCGTTGCGGGTACCGAGATCGATCGTTTGCAGGGTTTCAGTGAGAGTGCCGATTTGATTGAGTTTAATCAAAATGGCATTGGCTGATTTTTCCTTGATGCCTTGGCGCAAGCGGACGGAATTAGTCACAAATAAGTCGTCGCCGACTAATTGGACTTTCGAGCCGATTTTCTGGGTGAGTAGTTGCCAGTTTGCCCAGTCATCCTCATGCAACCCATCTTCGATCGAGACGATCGGATATTTGGTAGTGAGATCGGCTAAATAGTCGATGAACTCACCTGGAGTATGGCTGCTACCATCGTAGATATAGTTACCATCTTTGTAAAATTCACTTGCAGCCACGTCTAGAGCCAGCGCGATTTGTTCGCCCGGTTTGTAGCCAGCAGATTCGATCGCCGCCATCAGCAGTTCTAATGATGCTTGATTGGACTCTAAATTGGGCGCGAAGCCGCCTTCGTCGCCTACGCCCGTCAGGAGACCCTTTTCATCCAAAACTTTGCTCAGAGCGGCAAATACTTCGGCTCCCCACCGGAGCGCTTCCTTGAAGGAAGTCGCACCCACGGGTACGATCATAAATTCTTGGAAGTCGATGTTATTTGCAGCGTGAGAACCACCATTGATGACATTCATCAATGGAACGGGTAGCAAATTTGCCAAAGGGCCGCCCAGATAACGATATAGTGGGACTCCCAGGGCATTGGCAACTGCTTTGGCATTGGCTAGCGATACCGCTAAAATAGCATTAGCCCCTAATTTAGACTTATTAGGCGTACCATCTAGCTCGATCATCGATCGATCGATCGCCATTTGATCGAAAGCATCCATCCCTTCTAAGGCTGGCGCAATTTTGTCTTCAATATTGCCAACAGCTTTTTGCACCCCTTTACCGCCGTAGCGACTAGGATCGTCATCGCGCAATTCGTGGGCTTCAAAACTACCTGTCGATGCGCCACTGGGGACTTGAGCTAGCCCAAATCCACCATTGGCTAAGTATACTTCGGCTTCTACTGTCGGACGACCGCGAGAATCGAGAATCTCTCTAGCTCTGATTTCTGCAATCGCCATGTCTGGCATGTTCATAGTTATTCCCTCATCTTTCGATCGCGACCGATCCGTAAACAATGTAGCTAGTCACCCTAATTATCCGTTCCTTGGCAACAATCGGTGCCAACACGTTATCATACGTCCTGAAGACACCTTAATTAGCAAATTTAGTTACCAATTTTTAAATAAGGCGATTTATAGCTATGCGTTTACTACATACAATGCTGCGGGTTGGGGATTTAGAAGCATCGATTGGTTTCTATTGTGACGTATTGGGGATGAAGCTACTCCGCAAACAAGATTTCCCTGACGGCAAGTTTACGCTGGCTTTTGTCGGCTATGGAGCAGAATCCGACAATACGGTCATCGAGTTGACTCATAATTGGGATACCTCAGCCTACACGATCGGTGACGCCTATGGACACATCGCGCTCGGGGTGGATGATATCTATGCTACCTGCGATCGAATCTCCGCTAAAGGCGGCAAAGTCGTCCGCGCACCAGGCGCGATGAAACATGGCACTACTGTTATTGCCTTTGTGGAAGATCCGACAGGTTATAAAGTCGAATTAATTCAAGTCGGGAATTAACCGTAGGGTGTGTTATCGCAAAGCGTAACGCACCATGTATAGCAGTGTTGGTGCGTTACCCTACGGGATAACACACCCTACATTTAAATTTAAGCTCTTATTTTCTCGTTATTTCCTAAAGCCTAATATTTAGAGCCTAATGCCTAAAGCCTAATATCTAAAGCCTAAACCAATGTCTCAAATACCCCTCGGAGTAGAAGTAGAAAGACATCGCGCCGCCATGACGCGCGTAGAATTATCTCGTCCAGTGAGGTTGGCGATCGAGTCGGGTATTATTACAACAGAAACTAGTATTTTTGACTATGGTTGTGGCATTGGTGGGGATGTCAAAAGGTTGAAGTCGCAGGGGTATAACTGCGAGGGTTGGGATCCATATTATTTTCCCGATGTGGAGATTCGATCGGCTGATATAGTCAATCTTAGCTATATCATTAATGTTATCGAAGATCCGGTAGAACGCGATCGAGCATTAAGTCACGCGTGGGAATTGACGGGGGGAGTATTGATTGTCGCCGCCCAGATTTTAGTAAACGATCTCAGCGGGATGTTAGCTTATGGCGATGGCATTTTAACCAAGCGCAATACCTTTCAGAAATATTATCAACAAGTAGAATTAAAAGAATATATCGATCGAGTCTTGACAGTTGATGCCATTCCGATTGGTTTGGGCATTTTTTTAGTATTTCGCGATCTATCTCAAGCCGAAAGTTTTCGCGCGGCGAGACTGTATACAAGGATGACGACGCCGCGCGTCAGGGTTGAAAGCAAAAGATTTGAAGATTATCAAGTGCAACTCGCACCGTTGATGGAATTTGTTAGTGAACGCGGACGGATTCCAATTAAGAGCGAACTAGCTGCCGAAGCAGAATTAGTTAATGAGTTTGGCAGTATCAAACGAGCTTTTCAAATCGTTTTAACGGCAACCGATGAAGCTGAATGGGATGTGATCGCGTATCAGAGATCGTTAGATTTACAAGTTTATTTAGCTCTATCCCAATTTGGGCAAAGACGGAGTTTGCGAAATTTATCTACAGCGATGAAGGCGGATATTAAAGCTTTTTTTGGTAGCTATGATGAAGCGTGTGCAGTTGCCGATCGGTTATTATTTAAGATTGGCGAACCGGGTGTAATTAAACAAGCTTGTCAGCATAGTAAGATTGGCAAACTATTACCTGCGGCATTATATGTCCATATCTCCGCGCTCAATGAAATCGATCCTAAATTGCGACTATATGAAGGTTGTGCCAGTCGAAATATCGGTGGCACAGAAGATGCAAATCTGATTAAATTTCATACTGACAAACCCTGTATCTCTTATCTCTACTATCCCGACTTTGAATCGATCGCGCATCCAGCACTACAATGGGCAATGCTCATCGACTTACGAGATTTGAGCTTGCGTTTTCGTGACTACTCCCAGCAGGAAAACCCGCCAATCCTCCATCGTAAAGAAACATTCTTAAGCGAAAATCATCCTCTGTACTCAAAGTTTGCAAAGTTTACCAAATCCGAAGAAAAAGCTGGACTATACAGCGAAACCAAAACGATCGGCAATCAACAGGGATGGGAGCGGCGACTGCAATCCTGTGGTGTCAATATTAAAAATCATCGAGTAATTCGGCAAACGTGAAAAACCTTAAGTTATTTCAATTTTGATTAGTGATTTTTATAGCTTTAATAAATTATTCAGATGAGTCGATAGTCAGCGATGGTTATGCTGGCAATACAGCGAGCGTGGTAGAATAGCTGGGAGTCCGATGCTAGTAGATCTCAACATTTTAACGGCAATAAAACTCAATTCGATCGATTTGTAAATACACAGGTTATGCAAAAGCGATCGGAGCGAATCCAACTTACCCCTGTGTGCCAATACGATCCAATTCAGTCCTGAATTTAGCAATTTTCGGGCACTACTACCATTAAGATTGAATAGGGTAAATAACCACCCTGACGAACCAGCAATATTTTTGTCCTAATTGTGAAACTATATACTTACCACACTCCCGAACGCACCCCCGCAAACGAACTGCCCGTCTGCGCGATCGCGATCGACGTACTACGCGCTACCTCGACAATCGCCGCAGCACTGAAGTCTGGAGCCGAAGCTATTCAAGCTTTTAGCGATATGGATACGCTAATGCAAGTGAGTGACAAGTGGCCATCTGAATTACGTTTGCGCGGTGGCGAGCGGGGTGGTGCCAAAGTAGCAGGTTGCGATCTAGGTAATTCGCCGCTAGATTGTACGCCAGCGGTAGTGGGTGGCAAACGGTTATTTATCAGCACCACCAATGGTACCCGCACCTTGCAGCGCATCCAGGATGCCAAAATCGTCCTCGCCGCCGCTTTAGTCAA
>NZ_JANLWO010000522.1:0-5799 GCF_031364565.1 Chamaesiphon sp. OTE_20_metabat_361 | reverse complement strand
ATTATCTCCACATGAGCAATAACATAAGTTAAAGAATATCGGGAGCCGTATGAGGGGAAACTTTCACGTACGGATCTAACAGAGAGGGACGAGGCTTAATAGCCTCTCTCGACTCTACCGGTTAGGTCATGACGTATTGACTTCTTATGAGGCAGGTAATGCCAATCAACGGATTCCTGATGAACAGGTTCTTGAAACAGCAACAGCAGACAATCGTTGCATTATCACGTTTAACCGTAATGACTTCATTGTCTTACACCGCAGTGGGATCGAACATAAAGGCATTGTTATTTGTAAGGACGATCGCGATCGTCTACACCAAGCTCAGATAATTCATGAGAAATTAAGTGTGCAGGCTACACTTGAAAATCGGTTATTCCGAGTTCTTAAGCAAAATTAAATCGGCTCCAGCCAGCCGAACTAAAAGATTTTCTGAGAAATGTTCCGATCCTACTCGATGGTAAGCCTGTCGAGAAAATCACCGCTTTTCTATTTCATGCTGGCGGCAATAACGATCCTCAAAAGCTGATTGCTAATGAGGGGAAAAGTTTTATTGGTAGCTATGTCCTGGGAATGGGATTCACATTTGATGATAGCAATTTCGATGCAACTCCTATTGCTGAAATGCACCAATTAATCGAACAATATCCTCGCAACCAAGAGCGAATCTTTCCCTACATTGGCGGTGAAGAAGTGAATTCTAGTCCTACTCATGCTCACGATCGATATGCGATCAATTTTGGTGATATGAGCCAGACAGAAGCCCGTGAGTGGTCGGATTTAATGGCGATTGTCGAAGAGAAAGTTAAGTCTGAACGGATGAAGCAAAAAGATCGAGGTGGGCAAGAAAAATGGTGGCAGTTTCTAAGACCTCGATCTGAGATGAATAGGGCGATCGAATCACTCGATTGGGCTTTAGTTGTTGCGCGTCATCAACCACAATGGTCAGTGGCTCTTATGCCATCAAATATTGTTTTCTCAGAAGCTCTGGTAGTCTTTGCTCTCAATCAATATCCTGCTTTTTGCACAATCCAATCTCGAATTCACGAACTTTGGGCACGGTTCTTCGGCTCATCAATGAAAGATGACCTCCGTTACACTCCCTCCGATTGTTTTCATACGTTCCCCTTCCCCGCAAACTGGGAAACCAACCGCGAACTAGAATCGATCGGGCAAGAATACTACGAATTCCGCGCCGCCCTGATGATTCGCAATGACCAAGGACTCACCGCCACCTACAACCGATTCCACGACCCAGAAGAAGACGATGCAGACATCCTCAAACTGCGCCAACTCCACACCCAAATGGACACCGCCGTCCTCACCGCCTACGGTTGGACAGACATCTCCACCACCTGCGAATTCCGCCTCGACTACGAAGACGAAGAACCATCAGACACCCAGCCCACAGAAGGCAAGCGTCAGCGCAAAAAGCCCTGGCGATACCGCTGGCCAGAAGCCACCCACGATGAAGTCCTCGCCCGTCTGCTAGAACTCAATCAGCAACGTCATGAAGCGGAAATTTTGGGTGGTGAGCAGGCTAAGAAGAAGGCAGGTAAGTCTAAAGCGAAAGGTGCGACGAAGAAGCTCAAGGGTGTGACGATGGAGAAGCAGCTCAATCTGATTCCGCCGGATGTTGAGCAGTTGGATATGTTTTAGAAGTGCCCCCTAGCCCCAAATGCTGGGGGAACCGGATCGGCAGTCACTCAATGCTGGGGAACCCCGATCGGAAAGTCCCCCAAACTTGGGGGATTTAGGGGGCGCATTACCATTGACGAAGTTAACTATGACGGATGAATTTCCAGTTATTGATTCTTTTCGGATCTTTATGCTTCTACAAGCTCGATCTCGATTCTCTTACCAAGAATTCGAGCGGCTTTACTCAGCGTATTAAGAGTTACTGAAGTATTGTCTGGATCTAATAACCGATCTACAGCAGCGCGGCTAGTACCCATTGCCTTAGCGACACTAGTTTTAGTCATGTGTTTAGATTCAATTTCCTGCTGCAATTGCCAAGCAATTACTCTTTTTATTGCAATTTCATTAGCTTCAACTAGTAAATTTTCCTCATCCAAAAAGTCATCGAAAGAAGAACCGATATGGGGATTATTATTTGTCATTTGTTGCCTCTAATTTTGATTTGCGGTCTAGAGCTAATTCAAGATCTTGTTTGGGTGTCTTCTGAGTTTTCTTGATAAATGCGTGTAACAGCACCATCCGTCCATCGTAGATACAGAAGATGACACGAGCAATGCGATTACTCGATAAATTAGATCTCACCTCATACAAGCCTTTCCCCACTGGTTTGCAAGTAGGCATCCCAATCGGCCATCCGAACTCAACAGTTTTGATATCAGAACCAATAACGAGGCGGTCTTCTTTGTCTAAGTCTTTCACCCAATCCCTGACAGGCTCACTACCAAGACTATTTTGATAAAAACACGCAGGCAATATTTTTTCGTCCATTAACTCACATCGTATCAAAAATGGTACGATCCGGCAAGGCTACACCAACGAAAAATTGTCTCTAGCTATCCGCGTCAGGAAATATACAACGTCTCTCAACATACGTTAGATGTAGTGTTCCAAGCAATTATTATCAATAATACTCAGATGCCCCTAAACTGGAAACCACCAACATCAAGATCGAGTGCTGTCGATACTTTTGTTGGTTACTTGCTACTCGATGCTTGGATTGGCAATGGGGACAGGCACCATGAAAACTGGGGGCTAGTCAGCACGATCGATCGAACCATCCATCTCGCACCTACCTACGACCATGCTTCCAGCCTGGGACGAGAATTATCAGATGCCAAACGGCAAGAACGTCTCCAGAATAAAACCGTTGGGGCATACTTAAAGAAGAACTACTCAGCTTTTTATGCCCAAGCAAGCGATAGCAAATCTTTAACAACTCTAGCGACGTTTCAAACTGCCGCTAAATCCTATCCCCAAGCCGCTAGAGCTTGGTTAATACAACTCTCTGGCATATCATCAGAGTGGGTCGAAAGCTTATTAGCCAGAGTCCCCGCAGATCGAATGTCTCCATCAGCCAAAGAGTTTGCCGCTGGGATTCTGGCATTTAACAAAGATCGATTACTAGCTCTTCAAGAGGAATTACCATGAAAACTCTTTTCCTCACTTGGCAAAATGCCGTTTCCCGTGCCTGGTTCCCAATTGGCAAACTGACTCATGATGGTCAGAGATATTGTTTTGTCTATATTCAGGGCGCACTCCAAGCCCAAGAACAAGCTAATTTTCGTCCCTTGTTAGCATTCCCAGACTTCTATCAAACATACACCTCGATCGAACTTTTCTGGCCATTCGCCAACCGTCTCCTCAATAAATCGCGCCCCGAATATCCAGAATTCATCGACTGGCTAAATCTCGACTCAAACGGCAATCCTGCCTCTGTCGATCCGATTACCCTCCTCGGTCGTAGTGGCGGAAAACGAGTCACCGACAGCCTAGAAGTCTTCTCAATGCCAGAGCGCAACGTCGCTGGAGAATACGAAATTCACTTTTTCACCCACGGACTCAGACACTATCCCGCATCCGCCCAACAGCGGGCAGCCGAATGTACCATTGGTGAAGAATTAATGCTGATGCACGACATTCAAAATGAGTATGATGCTAACGCCTTAATGCTGCGGACGATCGATCTACACAATATTGGTTTCTGTCCGCGCTATTTGGTCAAAGACTTTTTCCAACTAGTTGGCAAACAGCCCCAAGCAGTGAAAGTAGTAGTCGAAAAAGTCAATCCGGCACCAACGCCACTCCAATTTCGATTGCTGTGCAAACTAACCGCCAAATGGACACAGGAATTTCAGCCATTCTCTGGCGATGAATATCAATCGATCGTCCCTGCACCTACACTAGCTGAATGCTGCTAAAAACACGATTCTCTAGTGAGGATAGCCCCCTGTCTTGTCTCGCTCAATCTGGAGGTTTCCTCCAGAGCGCGAGTCGCTGCTTGGTGCAACACATGCAGAGGGAACCTCCGCGTGATTGCATCCGCTAAATCCCCCAATTCTGGGGGACTTCCAGAAAATTGCTCCCCCAGAATTGGGGGCTGGGGGGCTTAATCTCAAACTTCACGGTGGATACCGCACCATTCTAGGGAATAATACGGAGGAATGCTCTACAACCTCGCTACATGACCACATCAGCAGCCGTTCGCCAAAAACTCGTTGAAGCCCTCAGCCTCGATCTCGTTGGCCCCGATGCCACTGCTGACGACCATTACCAATCTGAAATCATCTCCCAAGCTCCGAGCAAATGGTATCTGACCGGATTTTTGGTGCCCTATGAAGCCAGCGTCCAAGATCGGAGCGGTGATACTGCCGACGAAGGACTCGAATTAGACGCTCCCACAAGTAGATCCAGTGAAGACGAAAATACACCGGAAACTGCATCCGCGAGAAAGGCTCTCTTTCCTTCATCGATCGGACTTAGCTTCCTGATTGGTGACAAGACTACCAGTGTGGATCTAGAAGTATATTGGGGCGACTATCTACCCCTTAAATCAGACGGCAAGAGCGAAAATAAAGCGAAAACCGACAGATGGCAACGTCAGCGACAATTACAGCGTCTGAGCGTTACTCTTACCGACTCTCCCAAGCCCATTACTCTCGACGTTCCCCATAGCGACGGACTTAAACTCGCCATCTCCAATCGTCCCGTTAACGGCACTACCAAGCTACCTGCTGGCACTAGAGCAATTTCGATCTTTCTCATCAACCATCGTCGCCCTAAACCTGATTGTGAGAAAGATACAGGTTTCATTTTTCAGGCTCAACTCACCATCCACAATCGCGATGGTTTCATTCCTCGCCCCGATTTGCGCGATCGACAAATTGAAGATGACGATGAGCGGATTGCCGACTTACAATATCGCGATGATTATGAATTTGCTTGCGGGCATAATGTGTCGGCTCTAGCCTTTCCCGACGCTCGGAGCCATTGCACTCAGATCTGTACCGCCTGGATTCCCACAGCCGAAGTTGAAAAGGTAATTGCTACCGACTTACCCACCGTCGAACTGGGGATGGAAAAGATCGCTGATGCTGAGACGGCTGAATCGATTCGCACTCTCATTAGTCCGATGGTGCAAGTTTACACCGATTGGATCGCACAGCAATCGACGATCCAACTTGCCGATTCTTCCCGTGCGGAAACTGCGGCGGAACTGCTGCGCCGCGCCACCATCGTCAATCAGCGGATCGCTGCTGGCTTGCAAGCTTTAGACGAGCCTGATGTTTTGACAACTTTTCGGATGGCAAATCGATCGAGTTCCATCGCCCTTCGCCAGCGGAGTATTCACAATACCGATCTATCTCCAGTAGATGTGAAGGTGAAAGCCCCCACATGGCGACCATTTCAGCTAGCGTTCCTATTGATGAACCTAATCGGTATCGCTCAACCAACTAGTAACGATCGGGAAATCGTCGATTTACTCTTCTTCCCCACAGGTGGCGGTAAAACCGAAGCCTACCTGGGATTAGCTGCTTTTACCCTTGTCCTCCGTCGCCTACGGAATCCAGGCATTGACGGGGCAGGAATGAGTGTCCTGATGCGTTATACTCTCCGTCTCCTCACCCTCGACCAACTCAGTCGCGCTGCCACCCTAGTTTGTGCCCTCGAACTAGAACGCAGTAAAGACCCTGCCAAGTTGGGAGTCTGGCCATTTGAAATCGGGCTGTGGGTGGGTTCCGCTGCTACACCGAATGAAATGGGCAAACATGGCGATAAAAAAGACCACACCGCCCGTCAAAAGACAATCGATTATCAAAGTGG
>NZ_JANLWO010000483.1:0-4671 GCF_031364565.1 Chamaesiphon sp. OTE_20_metabat_361 | reverse complement strand
TAAGGGAACGCAGTTGTCATCCTAATTTTGCGGATTTTGAGACAATCGGTTCTAAGACTTTTGTCATAGATCTGACTCCAGCCAATATGCGGAAGCTGAGTGAATCTTGCCGCTCGTGAAACTAAACCGATTAAGATAATTAGTATGCTAAGACACACATCTCTGAACGCCTCACACTGTATGAAAACCAGCCAATATTTGTCTGTCATCATGTTTGTCAGTGGGATCTGGAGCTTGTTAGATATCCAGTCTTCAGCGCAAGGTTTCAGTCTGAAGTTACCATTAGCTCACTCTGCTCGCCCATCTGCTCCGGTCTTAGCTCAGAATTCGGCTCCGACTCAAACTGGTGTTGAGGTCAGTAAAGACTTGAGGTTGAAAGAAATTTCTGTCACTCGAAATAGTTCGGACAAATCGCTGCTGACTGTCACTGGGACAATCGATAATCGCAGCGAACAAACTCACTATGTCTATTACATTGTGGCGAAGTTTATTTCCAAAGATATCTCGATTAAGCAAGCAATTATTCCGATCGATATCGATATCGCACCTGGTAAATCTAAGCCATTTACCCATGAAATTTCGATCGATAACACTAGTTCGATTTCACCTGAGAATGTTAAACCGATGGTAGTTAAATATGAGTATCGGTGACATACTCCCTTTTCGGTGACAAATTAGATATCTAATGTGGATAGTGGATAGTGAATAGTGGATAGTGGATGGTGCGTTACCCTACGGGATAACACACCTACTGTGGATGGTTGTTTTCTTGCTAATAGCTAGACGCCGTTAGTAACCTAAAGCGGCTAAGACATCATTAGCGTGAGTCTCTGTCTTCACACTTGCATCGACGTGGGCGATCTTCCCGGTTTCATCGATCGCATAAGTTACCCGTTTAGCATAACCACCACCATCAACGTCATAAGCTGCAATTAAATCGCCTTTGACATCAGCTAACAACGGAAACGGTAAATCGAATTTTTTAGTAAAAGCTTGGTGCGCGGATTCATCATCTTTACTCACACCTAAGACAACAATGCCTTTTTCTTGATAAACTGTGTAGTTATCGCGAAAGCTACAGGCTTGTTTCGTACATCCAGGCGTATCATCTTTAGGATAAAAGTACATCACGACTTTCTTCCCAGCCAAACCAGCTAGAGTGACAGTATTTCCGTTAGTGTCTTTGACGTTAAAGTCTGGAGCTTTTGTGCCTACAGCCAGAGCCATGAGATAATTTTCCTGTTGATTGAAGATCTATACCACCGCTTACTGTATCCGGAATTCGCGAATTTTTCAAGCTAGCAGTGCCGCTGCACTCGCTAGTTAGGCTTTAGGTATTAGGGTTTAGGCTTTAGGGTTTAGGCTTTGGGTATTAGGGTTTAGCAATTTATTTACTACCGATCGAATATTCCGAGATGAGAATTTTATGAGAAAGTGGCAGACATAACGAGACATAGTAAGCAACCTGGCGGTAAGTAGAGTTTGAAGAGGAGAAATTCTCTGGACATCGTACCAGAAAAATTTACTAATTTACACACAATGTTTATCTAAATAGTATCCAAATGAGTGGCAAGTTTATCGTATTTGAAGGAGTCGAAGGAGCTGGCAAAACTACCCAGATTCAACAGACAGCAACTTGGCTCCAAACCCACTGCGGCAAAGATCGATCGGTAATCGTGACTCGCGAACCGGGTGGGACGAGCTTGGGCGGTCAGATTCGGCAACTGTTACTAGACGATCCGGACAGTTTGGTGAGCGATCGCACCGAACTACTATTATATGGAGCCGATCGCGCTCAGCACGTTGAATCGCTCATCAGACCCCAGCTCCAGCTTGGCAATATTGTCTTGTGCGATCGCTTTACCGATTCGACAATTGCCTATCAAGGCTACGGGCGAGGATTCGATCGCGCTGATATCGATCTAGTCAATCAAATTGCCACAGGTGGATTGCAAAGCGACCTGACATTGTGGCTAGATCTCGATGTTAGCATCGGTTTAAAACGAGTGGCGTTGAGGGGCAAACCCGATCGGATGGAGCAAGCTACTTTAGACTTTCACCAGCGAATTAGATCTGGGTATCAAGAGTTAGCAAATAGCTATGCAAATCGCATCGTCAGAATTGATGCCGATCGTCCAACAGTGGAAATCCAGACTGAGATTCAGTCGATATTAATGCAGATGAAAGGAATTGTTACTAGGTGATTAGGCGCTTAGTACTAAACACGCAATATTTTTGTAACTAAACTCAAATGATGCGATAATTCTAGCTAAAATCAAAGCTTGGCAATTTACTTAATCAGTACAAAATTGTCTACTCAATCGATCGGAAATGCCGCTTGGAATTTCCACCGATTCTAGCTCGGATCGCTCTATTATCTAGGCAAAACTATGACTAATTCACCTACTCCTACTCCCAATCCCAACCGTCGCCGCCGTTTGACCGCCGATGAATTAATTGCGATCGGCGTAGCTTTAGCCGGGATCGGGACTGTCTTCTTTTGGGGTTTGGGTCAAAAATACCAGCCGATGTTCCAAGCTGGCATCGATAGTTTACGTGCTGATAATCCCAGTCGCAATGGCTTGTTAAATAACAATCCCGACAGCGGGCAAGATCGCCGGACGATCGAGAGTGTCGATCGAGATAGACAAAAGACAGTACCAAATCCTCCCACCACAGCAGTCGTCCCGCCGATCGTCAAAACAGCAGAAGTGCCAGCCGAAACGCCTCCCGCTAAAGCAGTCGTCCCAGCGCTAGTACCTGTAGCACCAGTCACCAAAACCCCAGCATTTACCGACGTGCCCAAGCAATTTTGGGGCGCAACTTATATTACCGAGTTAAAAAAACGCGGTATTCTCGAAGATTTTGGCACGGGTAAATTCGACCCAAACAAAGAGCTAACCAGAGGCGACTATGCCAAAATGCTCGATCGGGCATTTGCGGACAAACCAGCTACCACCGCCACATCCAAATTCCAAGATATTCCCACCAACTACCCCCGCAAAGAAGCGATCGATAAATCGGTACAACGCGGCTTTATGACTGGTTATTCCCCGACTAAATTCTCCCCCAATCAACCGATTCCGCGCTACCAATTGCAGATCTCCTTGGCAAAAGGATTGCAGCTCGCACCACCCGCTGCCGCCAACGAAGTACTAACTAAATACCCAGATGTCCAGCAAATGCCAACCTACGCTCGCGACAAAATGGCAGCAGCAATTGCATCGGGATTAGTTATTAAAGACACTACCCCCAATCTCCTCAAGCCAGCTCAAAACGCCACCCGCGCTGATGCCGCTGCCTTGATCTATGAAGTACTAGTCAAAGAAGGCAAAATCAAACCGCAGTAGAGTGGGAGAGGGGAGTTGGGAGATGGTAGGTAAGATCGACATACTTGCTCTTACCCATTACTCATTACCTGTTCCCTTTTACCTCTTACTTCTACCCCTCTTCCAACTCCCAACTCCCAACTCCCAACTCCCCTATGAAACTCGACTCTCCCCAACAGAGGCTACGCCAACAGTTGCCGCGCCATGTATGGATTTTGAGTATTGCCAACCTGCTGAGTGAGATCGGCGCTGAGACGATTCGTTCGGTGTTGCCCATCTTTGTGCTGTTGACATTGCAGGGTGGCGCTTTAACCGTCGGGGAAATTGAAGGTGTTGCTGCTGCGACAGTGGCAATTATGCGGGTGTTTTCCGGGGGAATAAGTGATTATTTGGGGATGCAAAAGGGATTAGCCGTAATTGGCTACGGCATTTCGACGTTTGCGCGATCGATCTTGCCGATCGCGATCGATCCATTATGGATAATTGGCACCCAATTCGGCGATCGGTTCGGACAGGGAATTAGTGTCGCTCCCCGCAAAGCCCTAATGGCTGATATTACCTCTGAGGAAATGCGCGCACCAGCGTACCGATTGCGACAGTTATTGCTGACGAGCGGCGTTTGTCTCGGTTCGATTATTGCTGGCGCGATTTTACTCGTGTCCCAAAATAACTACCAGATGGTGTTTTCGAGTGCGATCGTTCCCAGTTGGATGGGCTTAGCACTATTTATGTTAGTGGTTAAACCCGTCCAAAAACAACAGAAATTATTGATGATGCCAGCCGAAATGACTGGTTTGCTCGCTGGTGGCGATGAATTTTATACTCGCGATGAATCCGCCGCAACAACTTCCCGTCACCACACCAAGCAGACATTAGGTTCGAGCTACAATCCGATTCATTTGCGAGATGTGCTAGAGCTAGGATGGGAATATTGGCTGCTGCTCACCGTTGCCATTTTCTTCAATCTTGGCAACTCTAGCGATGCGTTCCTATTGATGAAGTCGATCGAGATCGGGATTTCACCAGCCTTAGTGCCAGTAGGACTAGTAATTATGAATGTAGTGTTTGCACTAGCTTCCTATCCGATAAGCGCGATCGTCAATCGCGATCTCAAAGTTCGCTTACTATTGGTTAGCTTCTTGCTGCATGTCATCGTTTACTTCGGCTTGGCGGTGGTCTCTACAAATGTCCAGATTTGGTGTTTATTTGGCTTGTATGGTGTCCATTTAGCCATGATTCAAGGTTTGATGCTCGATCTAGTCGATCGGGCTGTGGAGCCATTTAGACGCGGAACAGCATTCAGCTTATTCAATCTGACGATCGGCGTGACACTACTGATTGC
>NZ_JANLWO010000462.1:0-2076 GCF_031364565.1 Chamaesiphon sp. OTE_20_metabat_361 | reverse complement strand
GGGTAACCGTCACCTATTTGGGGGTAAGGGGGGGGCAACCAGGGGCGTTTGCCGCTGCAATCGGCATGTCCATCGGCGCGATGTCGGATATTATGTATTTCGTCTGGTGCTGGCGGTGGCAGGGACACAAATCGACTGGGCTTCGTTTTTAGATCTGAATCCCCCAACCCAACCCCCTTAAAAAGGGGGCTTTAAAGTCCCCCTTTTTAAGGGGGATTTAGCGGATGCAACCACGCGGAGGTTCCCGACCCATGGCTTGCACCAAGCAGGGGGATTTGCCCACTAGAAACATAGCAGTTAAACTTTCCAAGCATCCTTTAAACTCAACTAAATTATGACCGAATCAAACTTCACCAAATACCAACATATCTTAGTCGTCGATCTCGAAGCCACCTGCTGCGACTTGCAAAGCATCCCCCGTCACCAGATGGAAACCATCGAAATCGGCGCAGTCATGGTAGCGACAGAAAGCCTAGAAATAGTCGATGAATTTCAAACCTTTATCAAACCCCTCCGCCATCCCATCCTCACCGAATTTTGTCGCCAACTCACATCGATTACTCAATCCCAAGTTGACACCGCTCCTACCTTTCCAGATGCGATAAAACTCTGGCAACCTTGGCTGGCTAAATTCGACAAGACTATATTTGGCTCCTGGGGCGATTACGATCGCAAACAACTCCAGCAAGATAGTAAATACCATCGGATCGATCTCCCCTATCCAGTCTCTAGCAACCATGTCAACCTCAAAGAAATCTTCAGCACCACCCAAAGACTGAACAAGCGTCACGGCATGGCGCAAGCGCTCAATTTGGCTCAGATCGAGCTGACTGGCACTCACCATCGCGGTATCGATGATGCGCGCAACATTAGCAAGCTTTTACCTTATATATTAGGACGGCAAAGAATTTAATTATTAACAGTTTTAGCGATCGATTCTTTGGCGACAAAGATGGCAATTATGCGTTTAGGTGTAAGATAGTTACTCCTAATATTCAATCTAACTCTTCGCCACAGTGGGGACAAATTCGTTGTGGTTTTGCCCGTTTCTTTTCGACTTCCTCGGTAAAACCGGAGGCAATAATCCCCGCTGGGAGTGCGACTAAACCTAATCCTAATACAGCAATAATCCCGCCGAGAATTTTACCGATCGCAGTAATGGGTGAAACATCGCCATAGCCGACGCTGGTGAGGGTGATGATCCCCCACCACATCGATGCGGGGATATTCGGAAATCGATCGGGTTGAGCGGCATGTTCGGCGAAATACATCAAGCTCGATGAAATCATCAGTAAGGTGAAGACAGCAAACAGTGTCGAAAATAAATCTTCGCGTTTGGCGGAAATAACTTTACCTAAAGTTCGCATCGACTCGGAATAGCGACCAATTTTAAACAGGCGTGCCAATCGGAGTAAATGCAGTTCGCGTACAAATACTAGATGGGGAAAGAATAGAAATAAGTAGTAAGGTAGAATTGAAATAAGATCGACAATCGATAGCAGTGTAAAGGCAAACTTGAATCTGCCAAAAATCGGGTGGCGATAGCGCGGATCGAGAGTACAAGTCCATAATCTGAGTGTATATTCAACGGTAAAAACGATCGCCGAAGCAGTCTCAAAATCGTTGAAATAACTTTTATAAGGAATCGAAATACTATCGACCGTTTCAAAAGTGAACGCCAGCACATTCAGCGAGATTAGCGCAATCATCAACGCATCAAATAACTTCCCCAGTCGATCGTCATGATGGGTGACTTCGATAACGCGGTAGATCTGCTGTTTGAGTTTACGAGTTTTGAGGTTAGCCACGATCGCCTGAGTGGAATTAATTAAAATATCAAACTTTATCGAGCTTTTTAATCGACTGTAACGCCAGATATTCCATCGGATTTTTGCCATTAAACTGATTGCCATCAAAGAAGGTTTCAATCCCGCGTGAAGTTGTCTGCGGCACCACAATTGACGACGAAATTGTCATTGCTGCTTCCCGCCATAAATCTTCGCGGTTGACTTTATTTACCATTGCTTGCACATCGGTATCGGGGGGTAAATAACCCCACCGCATATTTTCAGTCAA
>NZ_JANLWO010000442.1:0-5358 GCF_031364565.1 Chamaesiphon sp. OTE_20_metabat_361 | reverse complement strand
TACTCGATGTCGATACCAAGCAGCACTTCAAACGCTGGGTACGGAGTAATTAATAATTAATAGTTAATAATTAATAATTGAATAAGCTATTTGCGAGATATTTTTTGACGCAACTGACCGACAAATCGATCGAATTCTGGTAACTTCATTTGTGAGACGATCGCTAGAAATACAGTTGAGCTAATGCCTCCAGATAGGACCAATTGCAATATTAGGGTAATGGTATTGCTCATCGGGACGAACTGCTGCCACATATAACTAGTCCCCCAGGCGATGCCACCAGTAATTACACTAGCAATAAATATCCCCACCAGTGGTAAAAAGCCCAGCCACGGCAAGCCATTTAACCGTCGATCGAGCAAGAATAGCATCGTCGAAAAGGAAATAATATTGATACAAACCGTCGATAAAGTAATTCCGGCGGCTCCAAATGGCTTCCATAACAAGTAGTCAAACAGAAAGTTAAAGAAAATATTGACCATGCTAATTTTGAATGGCGTACTGCCATCGCCGAGCGCATAGAAAACTCGCACCAAAACATCTCGCGCCAAAAAGAAAAACATCCCCAAACCCGAGGCAATTAAAATCGAGCCGACTAACTGCGAGTCTTGAGTTTTGAATGCCCCATACTGATAGACGGTTTTGACTATCGGGAAGGATAATGCCACAATAATTGCACTCAGTGGCAGCATGGTAATCCCCGTCAGCACTAAGATCTGGCGAATCCGATCTTTGAGCTGCGTCCGAGTACTCGGATCTGCTAAGCGGGAGAATTCTGGCAATAGGGGCACCAAAATCATATTGGAAATAATCCCGAGTGGCGTCTGTACGAGTAAGCCAGAGTACTGCATTGCTGAAGCTGCACCCGCAATTCCAGAGGCAAAGGATAGATCGATAAACAAATTGATTTGGGAGGTGCTAGAGGAGAACGTCGCGGGGGCGAGAATTTTTAAGACATCTTTTACTCCCTGTCGCCGCCATTCAAACCGGGGTTTAATCGTGCCCAATCCCGCTCGCCATTGTGCAATTACCTGCATCAACCATTGCAGCAGTGCGCCGACTAGAGCTGTTCCTGCTAGCACTCTCCCGCCGAGGAGGGCATATTCCGGGAGCATAATATTCCGTCCCAAATAGATCGCCAAGCCACCGACTCCAATAATGGTGGTGGCGCTAGTTAGGAGCGGACTAATCGAGGGCAACCAATAAAAATCCGCCGAGCTGAGCGTCCCAAACCCAATCCCAATCAAGCCGCCGAGGACTGCCATTAAGGACATGATCTGGAGCTGCTCGATCGCACTTTGGCGCACCAAGGCACCTCTGATGGCATCGGTACTATGAGTCAAACTCGGCGCAAAAAAGTCGATCGCATTACTGGCAAAGCAGAAGATCAGCATACTAACGAGTAACAATACCAGCCCGACGATCGTGGTAATTGTCTCGACGATCGGGACTACTTGCGATTTATCTTTTTCCTTGGCGAGGACGCTAACGATCGCGCTATGAAATGGCCCATTGATCCCACCGAGTAAAATCAGTAAAAAGCCGGGAATAGCATAGGCATAAGTAAACGCCTCGATCGCGACGCCATTGCCAAAGGCGGCGGCTAGAGCCATCTGGCGGACTAGTCCGAAGACTTTGCTAATCAGGGTTGCCGCAGCAACGATCCCGGCAATATTGGCAATCGACTTGGTTGGTTTTGGCGATTCAGTCACAGATCGGTGAGGGATTAAGGGTGAGCTGCTGGGAGCGAAAGTATTTCGATCCTGAGAGAGTATCTGAAAAGTCAATTCTGTTAAGCATAGACCCTGGAAATCCACCCGAGCAAGCCTTAAAAAGGGGGGAACCGGATTGAAAGTCCCCCTTTTTAAGGGGGATTTAGCGGATGCAATCGCGCTGAGGTTTCCTCAGCGTGCGTTGCACCAAGCAGGGGGATTTACCTACTGGAAACGAAGCAATTTGACTTTTCAGACATCCTCTAAGGCGCGGACTAAATACTCACCTATCTTAGATCGAGTTGCGATCGAGTCACACGTTGCTGGTGGTGTTTAGATGTCGATCGTCGCTTAAACTAATGAATATGCTACCGTTCACAGCTCGATCCCCAATGCGCCGTTTTCCAACCAATCTTCAAAACTTAGCAATTATCGGGTTAGGATTTCCAGTTATTGGACTGAATATATGGGTGCTGTCACAGTTTTTTAGATATTTCGAGCACCTGATTACTATTTTGACGATCGCGGCACTGAGCGCGTTTTTACTCAACTATCCAGTTAAAATTCTCGAACGAATCCATTTTCGCCGCATCCCGGCAATTATTGGCGTTTTATTACTTACGATCGCGCTGTTAGTAATTTTGGGCGTAACTGTCGTGCCCAGTGCCCTCGATCAAACTACCGAACTAATCCAGCAGATCCCAGAGTGGCTCCAAGCTAGTAATGATAATATCAATGCTTGGGAAGAATGGGGCAAAGGAAAAGGCTTCCCGATTGACTTTAATGTCTTGCGTACCCAGATTAATGCCAAAATCGATACTCAAATCCAAATTATTGGTTCTCAAGTAGTAGGGTTGGCAGTAGGTACTCTATCTGGCGTCATCGACACACTATCGATCGTGGTATTATCTGTCTACATGTTGATTTATGGCGATCGATTGTGGCAGGGTCTGATTGGCATTATTCCCGAGCGGATTGGGATGCCTCTGAGTGAATCATTGCGGCTGAATTTCCAAAATTTTTTTATCAGTCAGTTAATTTTAGGGATATTTATGGCATCGACACTGACGCCAACTTTCTTTTTTTTAAAAGTCCCATTTGGCTTGTCTTTCGCAATCTTTATCGGAGCTTCAGAACTAATTCCGTTCATCGGTGCTAGCTTGGGGATCGGACTGGTGACAATCGTGATTATGCTAAAAAACTTTGGATTGGGCATCTCCGTCTTAATTGCCGCAATTGTGATTCAGCAAGTCAAAGATAACTTGTTAGCACCCAAATTGATGGGCGAGTTTATCGGTCTAAATCCAGTCGCGATCCTGATTTGTTTATTGATCGGCGGTCAAATTGCGGGATTGTTGGGTGTAATTGTCGCCGTGCCAATTGCGGGGACGATCAAAGGGACAATCGATCTCATCCGCCAGCAGCATAGTTTAGTGCCCCAGCCCGAATTTGTGGGAGGATCGATCGAGGAGAAGGGGTAATGGAGAAGGGGGAAGGGGTAAAGGGTAAAGGGTAATGGGTAAAGGGTAATGGGTAATGGGTAATGGGTAATGGGTAATGGGTAACGGGTAATAGGTAATAGGTAATAACCTCCCCCAGTCCCCCAGTCCCAAGTTAGCAAGATCTTCACTGCCAAACTCAGGCTGCTTGCCTTAAGAGCTTATAATTGTTACCGATAAGTATCGCGATTAAATTCAGAAGATCATGTGGAAAAAAATTACCGTGTCATTCATCCTGACACTGGCGATCGTCTTACAACTCAATGTCGCTCCCGTGCAGGCTGCGGGACTGCAAGGCTATATCGATACTGCGGATGGTTACAAGTTTCTCTATCCTAATGGCTGGGTAGCAGTCAAAACGACTAAAGGCGCGGATATTATTTTCCATGACTTGATCGAATCTAGCGAGAACGTCAGTGTCGTCATCAGTCAAGTGGATAAAGATAAGAAACTCAGCGATCTGGGTACTGCTTCCGATGTCGGTTACAAGCTGGGCAAAAATGCGATCGCACCGCCAGGATCGGGACGTGAAGCCGAATTGATTAGTGCCGAGACGCATGAAGCCAAGGGCAAAACCTACTACGTCCTCGAATATGATGTCAAATTACCCACTAGCCATCGTCATAATATTGCTAGCGTAGTTGTCAGTCGCGGTAAACTATTTACCTTCAATGCCTCGACTACCGATCGACGGTGGACGAAAATGAAAAAAGTCTTCGATGAAGTCATTAATTCTTTTAGCGTAGCTTAAACAGCCGCTCGCGATCGGTTACTCAACTATGACTACTAACTTTGTGCTAGCTTCCGCTTCTCCCGCCCGTCGCCGACTATTACAAAGTGTCGGGATTAACCCTCTAGTCTGTGTCAGTCACTTTGATGAATCGCTGATTAAATTAACAGATCCGATCGCTTTAGTCGAGACATTGGCTTTGCGCAAAGCTGAAGTCGTATTGGAACAAGTTAGCAATTCGCTAGTCTTGGGATGTGATTCGGTATTAGTTGTCAATGGGGAAATTTTTGGGAAACCGCAAAATCCAGATGAAGCGTTTAGCCGCTGGCAACAGATGCGGGGTAGGTGCGGTACGCTCTACACCGGACACGCACTCATCGACCAAAGCCAAACCAAACAGGTCGTCCGCTGCGGGATGACGCAAGTTTATTTCGGTCGCGTGTCGGATGCTCAGATTCAAGCCTATGTCGCCACTGGCGAACCGTTGGTCTGTGCTGGAGGTTTTGCACTAGAAGGCAAAGGAAGTGCCTTCATTGACAAAATTGAGGGCTGTCATAGCAATGTCATCGGTCTGAGTCTCCCCTTACTGCGATCGATGCTCGCCGAACTCAATTACGATCTCACGCATTACTGGTGAATCCTGTTAATCGAACCCCTATGATCTCTAGCCAAGAATTTCAAGCCAAATTGCAAGCCGGACAAATTCAGGAAGCGTTGGCATTGGCAATCCAATCCGCCAGCGAATTGGATATTACCACCCGCATGACTGAGGATCTGCCCCATCATCGGTCTTCGGGTAGTGAATACCTCCGCACTAAAATTAATCTCCTCACTGGCAATGTCGAGAATGAAGTCGGCAAAAAGCTCGTTACCGATAACAATAATTATCTCAAGCTGCAACAGTTACATATCGAGCGAGTTGCGGATAGTCATCGGCTCGTTTGTAGCTACCTGCTACAGCTTGAGGCAATTCTTACTGCTTTACCTGCAACGGCTGGCAGCTCCGAACGTGCAGAGAATCTTCCCCCTTGGACGACATCGATCGATCCCACTCCAGTTGCGCCCCAACTACCGACTCATCCAGCGTTGGATGAGGATTTCGATCTATCTGTAGACCAAGATGGTGAAGTGTGGGAAGAATGGGTTGAAGATGAAGATTTTCAGTTTGAAGCGGGAGCGCCACAGCCCCAGTCAACTTCGCCGATTTCGATCTTACCCGATCGAGCTGTACACTCAGTCCGCAGTCCCTTAAATCCCCTCCCACTCAAACCAATTGCGCTCCGCTCGGCATCGACACCAGTCAATACGTCCGGCTGGGACAAATTCGCGCCTGAATATATCGACAGCGATGCTGAGTCACAATCGCCACTACTTAGCAGCAGCGATATCGATCGTCTTGACGATTTATTGACGCGAG
>NZ_JANLWO010000441.1:0-4712 GCF_031364565.1 Chamaesiphon sp. OTE_20_metabat_361 | reverse complement strand
CTCAACGCTACCGCGTAGGGATGATTTTAGGCTGCGTCCAAAAGTTATTTTTCGATCGCGTCAATCAAGCTACAGTGAGAGTGCTGACGGCAAATGGTTGCGAGATTGTCATTCCCCAAGCGCAGGGTTGCTGTGCGGCATTACCCCACCACCAGGGGCAAGAAGAACAAGCCAAAACTCTTGCCAGACAGATGATTGACAACTTTGCTGACACCAATGTAGATGCAATTATTATCAATGCGGCAGGCTGCGGACATACATTAAAAGAATACGGCGAACTGCTCAAAGACGATCCCGAATATCTCCAAAAAGCGATCGATTTTTCAGCCAAAGTTAAAGATGTTCAAGAGTTCCTAGCCGAGATCGAACTGACTACGCCACTATCACCGATCTCCACCGCACCACTCAATCTAGTTTATCAAGATGCCTGTCACTTATTGCACGGGCAAAAGATTAGCATTCAACCCCGTCAACTCCTCAATCAGATCCCGAATATTACCCTGATAGAACCCTTAGATGCTGCCCTCTGTTGTGGAAGTGCGGGCGTGTATAATATGCTCCAACCCGAAACAGCCAACGAACTCGGGCGACAAAAAGTGAACAACTTGATGAATACGGGTGCCAAAATCATCGCCTCAGCAAATCCTGGCTGTACTTTACAAATTGCCAAACATCTGGAGCTGCAAGGATATCAGACTAAAATTTTACACCCGATCGAACTACTAGATCTTGCTATCAGCGGCACTAAATTAGCTGGTTATTAACTGCGGTTGCGTTCATTCAAGTGTATTTTGTAGGTTTATTTTGTAGGGTGGGCAATGCCCACCACCAGGATTATAGGTAAATTCTATCTAATAAATACTTGTAAGTAGGTAGGCACAATTATTCATCAAATAGATAATGATTGAAACCTATTTGGTGGGCAGTGCCCACCCTACGTCTAGCTATCTAGATCTAGCAATTAGCGGTATTAAATTAGCGGGTTATTAACATCAAAACCTAAATCCAATGAAAGATCCAAAAATCCCAGAGTCGGAGCGATAACTGGGTTTTTTCGATCGATAATCCTAAGAAAATCGGCAGCCAAAATACAAACGCTGCCGCCACACTAAAAATTGTCGTCAGTCCCGCAATCTGCAATGGTTGAGATCTACTTCTCAATCCTAGATCTACTAACCAAGCCAAACCCATTATTGCAAACAGCACTGCGCCCATATAGTGATAAATATATAAGCAGCGGGTAACTCTCACCCACGGTAATAAGTTTGCCGCATAATTAACGACAATAAATAGTGGCACGCTAATATAATTGAGATTTAGTTCGCTGACGGGTGCCAAGAGCGCTTTCTCGATTTTAAATGTATTAACTACTAGCCATAACCGCCGGATAATTAACCAGAGCGAAGCAAAAACTGCGGCTAAAGCCAACCACCATAACAAGGGATTCCCCATTGCATGAACATCATAATAATAGTTAGGTTTGTATTCGGTAAAATAGTAAGCTAACGGACGCATCATCAGCGGCCAAGTATACCAATTAGCACAATATGGATGTACGCTCTTACTATTACCAATCTGTTCGTGATAGTTAAGAATTTCCAATTGGACATCGAAGAAGTTAGGTTCGGGATTTTGGATCAGATGTGGAATCCATAGTATACTATATGTCGCGATCGGGACGATTACTAGTAAAATCAAACTAGCAATGGGGTGGATATTTGCCAATCTATTTAGTAGTGAATTAGTCAACAGGGCAAACTTGCGATCGGACTTAATTAATTTCCAGATTTGAGCGATCGCGAGTAAGATATAGATTCCGAATAAAAACCATAAGCCATTCCATTTACAGGCGGCTGACGCGCCAAACGAGACACCCGCAGCCAGTAGTAATAGCAACTGCCGATCGTGAGATTTACTCGCCATCAATACTAATAACTGTCCTAGCAACCCAAAGAAAACCAAGTAAATATTATTGAGTGCATAGCGAGAATCGATTAGATATAAGCCATCCAAACTAATAAACAAAGCTGCTAAAAAAGCATAACTCATCCGCTGACTTAATTGATAAGCTAATGCCGCTACTAGCGGTGGAATCAACGAACCAAATAAAGCATTCATCCACCGATAACTAAAGGTCGAATGCAGCGAACCCGTTAGGGTATTAGTCACATCGCGACCGAATGGTAAACGATCGCCAATCCAAATCCCGATCGCAATCAGGTATTGACTTAGGGGTGGATGCGAATTAAAAAATTTGGTGTCGGTTAGGTAATTATTTGCAAACTTGGCATAATAAACCTCATCAAAAACCAGAACGTTAAATCTTTCTAGTCCCCAAAATCTTAAAGAAACTGAGATCGTGCAAATAATTACAATCCCCCAGACAGCTAATTTTTGATGCTTTGCTGATATTAACATCATTAATCTATTTAACTACAAGCTGCCAGGGCAATTGACGGTATTTCACATAGTAACCAGTTATGCCAATTAAGACGATTGCAATCGCGCCAACACCTAATGGATTTGGCAGCCAAAATACGGCATCGATATGATTTAGCCGACCGGGTTGAAGTTGCCATTTCATTTGTTGCGAATCGACTGTCATGCCGATATTATTACCATCAGCCTTGATGTTTTTAATACCCCATGGACTTTGAACCGTAAGATCGAGATCGACCAATTTATTCATACCAATCGCTACTTTGGGAGTAAGATCGTCGCCCCGATTCGGTGGTGTTACTGCCAGCGATCGCAAATCGAGATCGTAGATCAGATGATTTCTAATAACTACTAAAAAATTCTGCCGATCGATCTTCATCACAGCTTTAAGCAAACTAGTTTCTGAACTCGGAGAATCTGTACTAAAGTAGCGATTTATTTTCGTCACTAACTCCTGTGGATTATTGAAAGGAATAATTGCCTTGAATTCACGATCGCTCAACCGTTCTAGATGACCTTGGGCGGCGAGTGTCCGTTGCTCGATACTCGCGAGCCAGGTTTTAACGGCATTTTGACTGAAACTGGTTAATTGTTCGCTCAGTTGAATGTGCGCGACGATTTCACCATCGCTGAGACTAGAAAAGTGAATCCCCGTATCATACCTAACGCATCCAGATAAACTAATGGCGATCGCCAAAAATCCCAGTGCCAATTTTTGCCTAATTAGCTTTAGCAACCACGCAGTAAATCTGCCAATCTTATCGACAATCGCGATCGTGTTCATACTTTGTCTCCTCGATCTCCAGCCTCAGTTTTAGAGCCTGTGTCAACGATCTTATCAGAATCTTACTTATTGTTGCAGCATCGATAACTTCAACAAGCACCTGTTTAACCCGATCTAGTTTACTGCCATGTTTTATTTAATAAACGTGGTATAATCAGAGGCTTTGCAATTGCTATTCGACTTGTGTCTATGAAAGCTCAAACAGCCCGTGAGTTGAAACCTCAAACTATTGCGCGTGAGTTAGCATTGCTGACATTACCGCAGTTATCGAAAGCGCAACAGAAGTTAGCGCAAGCTCAACCCCGCCAATTGCAATTGACTCTAGAAGAGATGATGGGTAAGGCGATCTCGACCCTCAGAGAAGAGGCCGACGAAGCGCTAGAAGCTGCCGCCGCAGAATTACAACGCAGCAACGATCGCCTTCTTAATAGTCAAACCAGAGCGAGCGACGTCGAAAGTGCTAGACTGATGACCGCAGACGCGATCGAATTAGTGCAAAAAGCAATCGAACGGTTGCGAGATGGCTTGGAAATGCCGGAATTAATCGATCGGTTCAATCGTCCCGATGTGCGTAGTTATGCCCTCCAATTATTAGTCAAAACCACTGAAGAAACCACCGAAATCGATGCACTTTTGGGTCAAAATCTCGTAGATTGGCAGCTCGGTCGCTTACCCAAAATCGATCGCGATATTCTCAGACTCGCAGTAGCTGAAATCGTCTATCTCGGCTTAGAAGAACGGATCGCGATTAATGAAGCGATCGAATTAGCAAAGCGTTATAGTGACGACCAGGGTCGGAAGTTGATTAATGGTCTGCTCCGCAAAGTCACCGAAAAACTCAAACTCGGTGCCTAGATCGTCGTCGCAGTCAGGAGCTGAGTGTTTGAAGATCGCAGGTTTCACGCGCTAGTAATATCCTCACTTTTTTGGCAACTACCATAATTTCTAATTCATAATTCATCCCTCATCATTCATTATGGTTTTTAATTGGTTTCGTCGGAAGTTCGATAAATCTGAATCCGAGCCAGAAGCGCCGCTGGAGTCAGCAACAGAGCCAATTGTCGAGGCAACACCGGACGACGAAGTAGTTGCTGAGCAGACAACCGACCAAAGCGTGGCGACTGACTATTTAGCTTGGGCAAAAGCGGCTTACGACAATATTCAGCAGCAAGAAGCAGCGTCGTCAACCGCACCAGTCGCACTCGTCGCACCAACCACCGCTGATGAGCCGGAACTGTTAGTCAGTAAGGAGCCAGCATCGCCACCAGCTACCCAAACAGATACACCGACGATACAAGAGCCAGTTGAGACGGCTCCAGCACAGCTTACCGATACCGCCGCAGCACGACCACTGCCGATTTGGGCACGAGATGACCGTCAGCAGCGCTTAGAACAACTTAAGGCAACCGCGATCGAAACTGCCGAACCAGAGGCACCTGCGGCAGATCTGGCGCTCGATGACGACTTTCTGTGGTCGGCAAAAGTACTT
>NZ_JANLWO010000435.1:0-8663 GCF_031364565.1 Chamaesiphon sp. OTE_20_metabat_361 | reverse complement strand
ACCGCGTCGTCCGCCAGCATTGCCAAGAGCAGCAAGTGTACCGGATCGACCACTACCTGGTCAAAGAAACCGTCCAAAACTTGATGGTATTGCGATTTGCCAATGCCATCTTTGAACCCCTCTGGAATCGCAATTATATCGATCACATCCAGATTACCGTTGCTGAAACAGTCGGCGTCGAAGATCGGGCTGGTTACTATGAATCCGCTGGCGCACTGCGAGACATGATTCAAAACCATTTGATGCAGGTGTTTTGCCTCACCGCAATGGAACCACCCAACGCCCTCGATGCTGACTCGATTCGGACTGAAAAAGTCAAAGTCCTCGAAGCTACCCGCCTCGCAGATGTCCACAATCTTAGTCGATCGGCTATTCGGGGACAATATGAAGCAGGCTGGATGAAAGGCGACCAAGTACCGGGCTATCGCGAAGAACCTGGCGTCGCGCCAGAATCGGTGACTTCCAGCTTTGTGGCGATGAAATTTATGGTCGATAACTGGCGGTGGAAAGATGTGCCATTCTATCTGCGGACTGGTAAACGTTTACCAAAAAAGGTTTCAGAAATCGCCGTCCAGTTTAAAGAAGTGCCGTGGCTGATTTTCCAATCAGCTTCCCGTCAAGCCAACCCCAATGTGCTGACAGTGCAGATCTATCCGAATGAAGGCATTTCGCTTCAATTTGAAGCCAAAATGCCCGGAGCAGATCTCCGCACCCGCACGGAGAATATGGAATTTAACTACCAAGAAGCTTTTGGTGTGAAGTCTTCTGATGCTTACGACAGGTTATTGATCGACTGTATGCTCGGCGATCAAACTCTGTTTACTCGCTCTGATGAAGTCGAAGAAGCATGGCGGATCGTCACCCCCGCACTGTCAGATTGGGAAGCTAATACCGATCCGAGTTCGGTTTCGCTGTATGAAGCAGGTACTTGGGGGCCATTAGCTGCTGAAGATCTGATCAATGATGATGGTCGAAAGTGGCATCGATCGTAAATAGTTGGGAGTGAGGAGTTGGGAGTTAGGAGTGACGGAAAAATAATTCTCCCGGCTTCCCGCTCCCTGCCCCAACTCTCATCTGCCAACTCCCATCTGCCAACTCCCATCTGCCAACTCCCATCTGCCAACTCCCATCTGCCAACTCCCATCTGCCAACTCCCATCTGCCAACTCCCATCTGCCAACTTCCAACTCCCAACTTATGAGTACTCAATCCCCACCAGTCGTCTCCCTCCGTGCGCCGAAGGATGTTTCTGTCGCTGATATCGAACAGGAATTAGGCAAAATCTGGCAAGACTATCAACCAGAGAGTCAAACCCAAGATGCGATCGTGGCTACTCAAGCTACGACCTTCACATTGATGGTGTACGAGCCAGAACCGACACAGCACATGCTAGCAGTGTTGGGTTTCTATAATGGGCCGATCGATGGTATTTTTGGCCCCGCTCAAGTTAAAGCAATTAGAGCCGCTCAAACTGCCTATCAACTTCCCAAGACTGGTAAGCTCGATCGCGAGACAATGAGCAAAATCGAGGCTGCTTACCACGCTCGGATTACTGCTACTCACGATACCCATGCGATCGCGATTGAAAAAGATGTGGACAATCGCGGCTATGTAGTCACAGATGCGATCGCCAATACCAATCCCCGGCGCATCGTCACCCTCTGTCCGGTCATCAGCAGCGAAGATGCTGGCGTCACCGCTCAGGTGTCCGTCTATTGCCCGATGAAGAAACAATCCTCGCAATCCCTCGTGGGTAGTGAATACGTGACCTTGAGAGCCACGCCAGACGCCTTAGAGCGCAACGGTGAGAGCATCGCGAATCTTGCTGTGTCCGACTATCCCCAATTCTTGTGGTGGAAAGATACCCCCACACCGATCAAACCGCTATTTTTACAGCTAGCACAGAAAGCACATGCAGCGATCTTTGATTCGGCTGAGTTCGTGCAGAGTGAGGCTGAATTATTGCAACTGCATGAAATACTCGATCGGGGGATTCCCGTCATCGATCTCAACTGGCGGAGGATTGCTGGCTGGCAAGAACTCACCGCTGAAGCCTTCGATCCGCCAGCCAGACGGAAGGATATTACTGAGATCGATCGGGTAGACATTAACTACGAAGCGGGTAATCCCGCCCAGGCACTCATGTTTCTCGGATGGCTCTCCAGTCGCCTCCAATGGCAACCCGCCAGCTACAAGCATACTGGCGGCGACTATGACTTGCGCGAGGTAGATTTTGTCGCCCCCGACGGACGCAAGATTCATACCGAACTCGCCGCGATGCCTACTGCGAATGTCGGTGATATTCCAGGCGATTTGATGGGTGTCCGCCTCAACTCCACCAATCCTAAAGCCAACTGCATCACCGTCCTCTGCTCGGAAGTCGCTGGCTGTATGCAGATGGAAATGCGCGGCGGTACTCAAACCGCCCGAGTCGAGGAAGTAACTTCTCTCGCCGAGCGCAGTGCCGAAGATTTACTCGCTGAGTATCTCCAACGCTGGAGTCGGGATCTACTCTATGAGCAAACGATGACTGTAGTGGCTCAGATTTTGAGTAAAGTAGGGTAAGTTATTGGGTAGGTTGGGTAGCGGATGCGCGCACGCCTTTGTTCCCCGACGGTTTAGCGACCCAAATCACGCGGAGGTTCCCTCCGCATGTGTTTGGGTCAAGACAGCGGCTCGCAGCCGGGAGGTTCCCTCCCGGATTATGCGAGACAAGACAGCGCACCAAGCAGAGCGATAGCGAAACCCAACTATCTCACAAACACCCTAGAAATGTTGGGTTTCATTCTTCAACCCAACCTACACCATATGAATCAGGAATCTGAGTTTCCGTTTGAAAGAGCAAGACGAGTTAAACCAGTAGAAAATCAAGAATTTGGAGCTGTGCTGGTAAAGCAATTTAGGATCGATCTCAAAAAGCGCAATCGTCCAGTTAAGGAAGAAAACAAGATTTCTCCTCTCGATCGACACAAGTATTATGGCTTACAATAACTTTTCCTTGCAAGATGTAATAGATCGATTTGAAATTAACTTACTTGAGTCAACTTTCTGTGATTCTTTACCACCAGCCACCCCACAAACCGAATTTTTAACTATTTTTGGGCAATCTTTACCATTAGCACAAAGAGCTAGATCCGAGAAAGCTAAGTCAGAATTATTAGTCAGCCCAATTTTAGTTGAAGTACGGCGACTGGTTGGCGATCGAATTCAGTTATTTTCTGGAGAAGAGTTTAATGTAGATCGAGATCGAGGCTTGAATGGTTTCTGTGATTTTCTGTTTAGCAGATCGACAACCTCTTATGTAATTCAAGCGCCGATTCTCATGTTAGTAGAAGCAAAAAAAGGGGAGTTAGATGTTGGGCTAGGGCAATGTATCGCAGAGATGTTTGCCGCTCAGATTTTCAACCAAGCTAAAGATAAAGTTATTCCAGTTATTTATGGCTGTGTTACCAGTGGTAAGTTATGGCAATTTCTTAAATTAGAGGGTAAAGATGTAACAATCGATATTAACGAATATCAAGTTACCCCTGTCGAGCGGATTCTGGGCATTCTCAAATGGATGGTGAGTAGCGATCGAAACTAGTAAATAGTTGAGATAGAATCGTAGGTTGGGTGGAGCGACAGCGAAACCCAACTATCTCACAGACACCTTAGAAATGTTGGGTTTCATTCTTCAGCCTAACCTACATTAGCTAAATAATACAAAATATCGTCCGACTTATAAATTAATCCTTTTAATTCGGCTTCTGTAAATATAGCTTTCAATATCGCCTCATCTCTGAATTCTGTAAAGTCCTGTGTTCCTTTATTGACAAATTCGTGTAAACGGAAGAGATCGAATCCATCAATCTGACCTTCACTTCCAAAGTCCCAATCTACTCGACCAGATTGTAGATTAACACAGCAACCATATCCATGTAAAAAGTAAAATATTTTGCCTTCAGGATCTAAATATCCTAATTGAGATATTCCTGATGCCTGCCATTCCAATGGATGTTTGGGCTGTTCCAATCCTTTGTATCGCTCGAATAAATCGATAGCTTCTTTTACTTTAGATTGATATTCATAGATTGACATTATAAATCTCTCTAGCATTTAACATTAAAAATATTAGATAGTGGGTTGGTTAGAGGGAGGTAACAAGATAAGATTGTATTGTGGGTATCGACCACCGTCTAAATTTTAAGCCTTTTTCATATTAATAATTTTCCTATGTTAGATATCCGCGCTCAGATTGCTACCGAACTCGACTTAAGCCCTAGTATCGTGCAAAATGTCCTAGACTTATTTGCCGAGGGAGCCACGATTCCGTTCATTGCTAGGTATCGGAAAGAGCGCACGGATGAGATGAATGAGATCGTGTTGCGGGAACTGGAAGAAAGATTTAATTATCTGACAGAACTGGCGGCGCGAAAAGAGAGTATTCTGAGTTCGATCGAGTCTCAAAACAAGTTAACTCCAGAATTGCGTGCCAAGATCGAGAACAGTTTATTAAAAACCGAGATAGAAGATTTATATTTACCCTACAAGCCCAAGCGACGTACTCGGGCGACAATTGCTAGAGAAAAAGGCTTAGAGCCGCTGGCTGAATTAATTCGCTCTTTAAATAATGTTAGTGCCCAGTCTGTAGAATTAGAACCCGAAGCTGCTAAATATATCGACGAGGAGAAAGGCGTCAAGACAGCAGCCGAAGCTCTTGCTGGTGCTTCAGACATTATCGCTGAATCGATCGCCGACAAAGCCAATTTACGTGCCTATGTGCGGGAATATATTCAGTCGGAAGGGCAGTTTGTTTCCAAGATTAAGGATGATGTGACTGAAGGCTCGACGAAGTTTGAGATGTACCGGAAGTACTCTGCACCTGTTAGTAAAATTGCGCCGCATAATTTACTTGCTCTCTTTCGCGGTGAAACTGAAAAGGTGTTGAGTCTGGACTTGGAATTTAGTGAAGATGATATTTGTGAGTATTTAGCAGCTCAAGAGATTAAAACCAAAGTCCCGGCAATTCGAGAGTTTTATCAGGCGATGCTCAAAGATGCTTTCAATCGGTTGATGAAAACATCGCTGGTAAATGAAGTTCGAGCTGAGTGTAAATTGCAAGCAGATATCGGCTCTATTTCTAATTTTGAAACCAATCTGCGCGAGTTATTATTATCGGCTCCAGCGGGGATGAAACCGACACTGGCGATCGATCCTGGCTTCCGCAGTGGTTGTAAAGTTGCCGTATTATCGGAGACGGGAAAATATTTGGCTTATGAAGCAGTATTTCCCCATCAAGCAGCAAATCAACGTCAACAAGCGGCTAATACAGTTAGACAGTTTATCAAAAAATATCATATCGAATTAATCGCGATCGGGAATGGTACGGCTGGACGCGAAACCGACCAATTTGTCATCGAGCTTTTGGCAGATCTCGAACCAAAACCGATTAAAGTAATGGTGAATGAATCGGGAGCATCGATTTATTCGGCTAGTGAAGTGGCGATATCGGAATTTCCCGATTTGGATATTACCGTGCGCGGTGCAATTAGTATCGGTCGCCGTTTACAAGATCCTTTGGCAGAGCTAGTAAAAATCGATCCCAAGTCGATCGGTGTCGGTCAATATCAACACGATGTAGACCAAAAGTTACTTAGAAAAAAACTCGACGATACCGTCGAAAGTTGTGTGAACTATGTTGGTGTCGATCTCAATACGGCATCGAAAGAATTACTCGCATTTGTATCTGGTTTAAGTCCCGCAGTTGCTAACAATATCATCGCCTATCGGAACGAGCATGGAGCTTTTAAAAACCGCAAACAACTGCTCAAAGTTGCTAAGTTAGGGCCAAAAGCTTACGAACAAGCCGCCGGATTCTTGCGCATCCGCGATGGTGAAAACCCGCTGGATAATACCGCCGTCCATCCTGAAAGTTATCCAATCTTGGCGGCGATCGCCAAAGATGTCAATATCCCTCTGACAGAGCCAACTAAATTAGGCACACAACTCAAACAAGTAGACCTGAAGAAGTATATTACCGAGACAATTGGCGAACCCACCCTCCGCGATATCATCGGCGAACTCGAAAAACCCGGACGAGACCCTCGCGCAGAATTCAAATATGCCACCTTCAAGGAGGGAATTCAGGAGATTACCGATTTAGTCGTTGGCATGGAATTGGAGGGCACTGTGACCAACGTAGCCAACTTTGGAGCCTTTGTAGACATCGGCGTGCATCAGGACGGATTGGTACACATCTCCCAACTCTCGGATAACTTTGTCAGCGACCCCAATCAGATTGTCAAAGTCGGGCAAGTTGTGAAGGTCAAAGTCTTGGAAGTTAATGCTCAACTAAAACGAGTGAGCCTGACGATGAAAACTGGTGCGACAACTAACGATCGTCCATCGCCACAACCGACGATCGCACGTAGCAATAAACCTCAAGTATCATCAGCTAAGCCAGCGAAAATATTACCAAAAACACCACCAGCACAGCCGGAATCGACTCAACCAGCAACACTGGCAGATTTACAACGCAAGTTTGGCAAGAAAAACTAGGCTTTGCTAGATCCCAGCCAAGACAGCGACTCGCGCACGCCACTGTTTTCCGAAGGTACACTAAAACTCAACTAAAAATCTTGGCAATCCTACCTTCGGCTGGATCGTAAGTTAGTTCGATGCGGATATAATCGGAAGGTAGATTTGATAATCTCTCAGCCCACTCGATCGCGACGATGCCTAATTCATTCTCTAGTCCCAACCAATAGGATTCGAGATAAAGTTCGTCTACCTCTGTAGCATTTAAGCGGTAGAGATCCAAATGATAAAGTGGCAACCTGGCACCTAAATATTCATTAATAATCGTAAATGTCGGACTGACGATCGCATCTTGGATCTCTAGTCCCAAAGCTAAACCTTGCACTAAAGTGGTTTTCCCACTGCCCAAGTCACCTGTCAATAGCAATACACTTCCTGCTGGCAAAGTTTTACCTAGTTCGCTTCCTAGAGCCTGAGTAGCCTTCGCATCTGGTAATCGGCAGATCCGTTCGTTCATGTCGCACTTAGATTTTAGACTTCAAGATCGGTCGATTTAAACAAACTAATTTGTACTCAAAGTAGTTATTACCAGTTAATAATTATAATCCGAGCTAACCTTTTACCTTTTACCTTTTACCTTTTACCCCTTCAAGCCGACTTAATACCCCGAGCCAATGGCGTTACTTTCACATTTCGGTATGCGGCAGACTCTTGAGCGCGGCGATAGAAATGAATCAACGCTTTAGCGAGCCGACGGGGGTTGTGGCGGAGATAGCGAGTATCGGGATCTTCTTCCATCACATTGACAGAAAAGATACTCCGACCCAATTGTTTCACATCCTCACGATCGAGCAATACGGGATAAGAATTTTCTTCAGCATAGTACTGGAGACAACCCGCCGACGGGGGATTTTTCTGAACCAATACGGCATCAAATAATTTGTGACCGCAAGCCCTGTCGATACTTTCGATATGATCTGCTACTGTATAGCCTGTCGTCTCTCCTGGCTGGGTCATAATATTGCAGACGTAGAGCCGAGGTACTTGACGTGCTGCGATGGCTGCGGCGATTTCTGGGACGAGGAGGTTGGAAATGACACTCGTGTACAGACTCCCTGGCCCCATAATAATATAATCGGCTTCTTCAATGGCGGCGATCGCCGCTGGTAAGGCGGGAGGATTGGCTGGAGAGCAGCCAATTTCGACAATTTGACCATCAGAGCCACCAATATTTGACTCGCCCTCGATCGTCCTGCCATCAGCTAGTCTCGCCCATAACGATACATCGGTTAGTGTCGCAGGTAACACTCGCCCCCGAATTGCCAATACTTTAGAGCTAGCGACGACCGCACGTTCCAAATCGCCTGTAATTTCTGACATCGCCGTCAGAAATAGATTGCCGAAACTGTGTCCGCTCAAGCCGTCCCCAGCCTCAAATCGATATTGAAACAGTTCGGTCAATAATTTCTCTTCATCAGCGAGGGCAGCAATACAGTTGCGAATATCACCAGGAGGTAGAACTCCAAAATCTCGCCTCAAACGTCCAGAAGAACCCCCATCGTCAGCAACAGTAACGATCGCGGTCAAATTGGCACTATAGAGCTTTAAGCCTCTAAGCAGTGTCGATAGACCAGTACCGCCGCCAATTGCCACAATTTTTGGCCCGCGATTGAGGCGGCGATTATTCCACAGCATATCGAGCAGGGTTTGTCCGCCATCTGGGCGTAAAACTTTACTGATTTCGCCTAGCGAACGGCTATGACCCCAAAACATCAGGAACAGACCGCAGCCCAGCACTATCGGCCCCGATAAATAATGCGGAATCACTCTAGCGACAAACTCAATTACCCTGTCCACGAGCTGGAATAACCAGAAAATTGGCGTCAACTTCAGCCAAATCGCCAAGCCCAAAATCGTCATCAAGACGCCAACATAAATCGTGAATAGCCAGCGTTTGACAAAAATCCCTGGCGATAACCACTGAACTAGTCGCCGGACGCTAGAATATTTTCCGTCCTGTGAGGGGAGTACACTACTACCACGACTTAAATTCCTGATTGCTCGTTTGAAGAGACCGATCGACATTATTTTTTGATTAAAAATAAGAGAATTTTTAAAGTTATAGATAGACTTGAGATGAGTCAATCT
>NZ_JANLWO010000434.1:0-3157 GCF_031364565.1 Chamaesiphon sp. OTE_20_metabat_361 | reverse complement strand
TCCTCAGACCGATCGATGATATCTTGTTTATCGGCTTATTATTGATTATGTTTTCAAAACAAGAAAAACGATTGGGTGACTGGGTTGCGGGGACGATCTTAATCCAAGAAGGGCAGACAGTTACCAACCTAAAAATTGACGTATCGCCAGAGGCTGTCGATATGTCAAACTGGCTGATCGAGAAAGGACAAATTGCTGCCTTAACTCCCGATGAATTCGCGACCATTCGGAAGTACCTCCAGCGTTATGCAAATCTAACTCCGGATGCCAAAATTCAAGTTAGCGATCGATTGGCACAGCGATTATTAGAGCGGATTGAGATGGCAGATAGACCTCCTTCTCGCGATGCTCATTTGATTATTGAAGCGGTTTATCTGGCATATCAGCAGCAATTTAGAAGTTAATGAATTTAGATCTTGTGCAGAACAGAGTCATTGGTATTTTAGTGAATAGTGGATAGTATTTTGGAGTAAATTTGGATATTATCAGTTTTATATGCTAGTACAAGATGTGAGTAAGTCAATCATCAATCAAGGGGCAAATATGCAATCGATCGAATCAGCTAGCGACATTACAGTCTATCAAGGACAGTTTGGCTCTTTTTCTATTACCGAGCGAGATCGTCAAGGTGTCATCATTTATCGGAGTGCTTTGATGGTAGCTGCCATCAGTTTTGGGATAGCTGCGATCGCGATATTATGGCAACTGAATGAGCCGATAGCAGGCTCAAACTTAAATCTTTTAATGCTGATAAATTGGTTGTATATTAGTTTCTCAGTTGCACTAGGTATTGCCCTAGCTACAATTCATATTTACATGGTAGTTTTGCATCGCACCTTACAAGTATTCTGGGCGATTGGTTGTATGAGTGCGCTGGGATTTTGTATATATTATCATCAATCGATCGGCACGATTGTCTACGATCGACCGTTAACAATTTTAGGCATTGGCTTTACATTCGCTGCCTTGACGGGCATCTTTTTTAAAGAAGCTTTTTGTTTCAATCGGTTTGAAACTAAGCTTTTGGTCTTTATAGTGCCAACTTTATTATTGGGACATCTTACTCAGCTTTTACCACAAACTATCGAGGTAACTGTATTAGCAGTTTGGGCGGGACTATTTTTAGTATTTGCCACTCGCAAAGCGATCCAAGCAATCCCCCCGGACATCGGTGACAAATCAGTATTTGAATACTTAGAGAATCAGAAGAAAGTTTAGATTCGGTCGCAACAATAGTCTGTTCACATAAATATAATTAACGATTATTTACTTAGATGTATAGCGATATTATTTCACAACAACATGATTGGTCGAACGATATCGATCGAGTCAAACAAAGATTCGATCGAGAGTTCAAACAAGAGGCATTTGAGCTACCCGCAGAAGTCGAAGCAATGCCTATTTTTAGAGAATGGATCGGTCATCATCTCACCGCCAAAATTACCTCACCATTTTGGGAACTAGCCGGATTTCAAAAAAATCATCGCTGTCTCGATATCGGTTGTGGTGTTAGTTTTTTGATCTACAACTGGCGAGAATGGGAGACATATTTTTACGGTCAAGAGATTAGTATAGTAGCACGTAACGCACTAAATTCGCGTGGCCCCCAGCTCAATTCTAAGTTGTTTAAAGGCGTTCAAACTGGTGCCGCTCATCAATTACAATATGAGAATGATACATTCGATCGGGCGATCGCCACTGGATTTAGTTGTTATTATCCGCCAGAATATTGGCAACTGGTGCTTCAAGAAGTCAAACGCGTCTTAAAACCAGATGGGGTATTTGTCTTTGATGCGATCGATCCTGATGCCGAAATAACCGAAAATTGGGCAATTTTGGAAACGTATTTAGGTGCAGAAGTTTATCTATCACCGCTTACCCAATTTACCGAATTAGTAAAAGAGGTTGGTGGTAAAGTTACCGCTACAAAATCTGGGCAGTTATTTCAGATGTATCAGGTTCGCTTCTAGATTTATATCCACTTAAAATTGAACTTTAACATACAACCATCTAGCGATGAGTTGCGGACAATTTTTGATAAACCAGCGCCAAGCAAAGATTTTAGCAACTGGCTTCGACTTTCGTCCAATGAACTTGGCAAGTGAATTTAACGGTCGAAATCTAACTTTTTTATTAATTAAGTTAATATAGCCAATATCATAGAGACAATCGATAATTAATTTAATCGTTGCTTCTTCTCTCGCCATTAAACTAGTCAGCAAAATCAGCATCTCCTGCACGCGCTCTGCTTCAAGCTGACTGCGAGCCGATGTCGTCGATATATTAGTAATTGGTTTGCTGGATACAGAGATAATTTTATTCACGATCGATCTGGCTGTTAAAGATAGGGATACTCATCTAGTAAGATCGGCTTAAAGGATGCGTGGTTGGCGGATCTAGCTCTAGTATTGTATAAAGTATAATGCGTACAGATTGCCGCTAGCTAGAAATAATTCCGGGAGTTTGGTAACGGAGAGACCACTGATGGGCAAAATAAGTATGAGTTAGAGTTAGATTAATCGCTCCGACCATCACAAACGACGGGTAAAGATACACAATGAAAGATACAGGATTTACAAGTAAGTTCCTTACTTATTTTAGTCGCGGTCTGAAGACAATCGGCGATCGAGTAATGGCGGCACTACTACTACTGCTATTCTCACCGATTTTAGTAGTTGTGGCGATCGTCTTGCGGCTGCGGATGGGTAGCCCGATTGTTTTTACCCAAGCCCGCCCTGGTAAAGATGGTAAGATCTTTACCGTCTTTAAGTTTCGCACGATGACCAGCGACTGCGACAAAGAGGGTAATCTTCTTTCGGACGAAGAGCGGCTGATTCCACTAGGTCAATTTCTGCGGAAAGCTAGTGTAGACGAACTGCCCCAGCTTTGGAATGTCCTCATTGGGGATATGAGTTTTGTCGGCCCGCGTCCGTTGCTGGTAAGATACCTAGAACGCTACAGTACCGAGCAAGCTCGCCGTCATGATGTTTTGCCAGGGATTACTGGTTGGGCGCAGGTAAACGGACGTAATGCCCTCACCTGGGATGAAAAGTTTCGCCTGGATCTCTGGTATGTGGATAATTGGAGTCTATGGTTGGACTTGAAGATTTTGCTATTGACAGTCAAGAAGGTATTCAAGCAAGAAGGTATCAGTCAG
>NZ_JANLWO010000428.1:0-3331 GCF_031364565.1 Chamaesiphon sp. OTE_20_metabat_361 | reverse complement strand
ATCGAAAAACCGATCGCCGCTACGATCGCCGAAGCAGAAGCTTTAGTCAATGCTGCGGCTGAGTCGCAGTGCATCCTGCAAGTCGGACACATCGAACGCTTTAACCCCGTTTTCCAAGAACTCAGCCAAGTCCTCAAAACTGAGAAAGTTTTAGCACTCGAAGCACACCGGATGAGTCCTTATTCAAATAGGGCAAATGATGTCTCTGTCGTCTTGGACTTGATGATTCATGATATTGACTTATTAATGGAACTCGCTGGTGCCCCAGTTGTCGGCTTGACGGCTAGCGGTAGTCGTTGCCCCGAGTCCAAATATCTCGACTATGTAACCGCCACCCTCGGCTTTGCCAATGGTGTCGTCGCGACGCTAACAGCTAGTAAAGTCACCCATCGTAAAACCCGATCGATCGCGGCTCATTGTCGCCAATCCTTGACGGAAGCAAACTTCCTCAGCAATGAAATCTCCATCCACCGTCACAATGCCGATTTACTCAATGAGTATCATCAAGGCTTATACCGCCAGGATGGACTGATTGAGAAAGTTTATGTCAAAAATATCGAGCCTCTGTATGCAGAATTGGAGCATTTTGTCAACTGTGTTAGGTGCGGCAGCGAACCATCTGTCGGTGGCGAACAGGCGCTTAAAGCTCTGCGTCTGGCTACGTTAATCGAACAGATGGCATTGGATGGTAAAGTCTGGAAATTAGCCGATCGCGATCGCACTGAGCTGCTTACAAAGTAGGGGATTCGATTGAATTGCTATGACGATCGCCATTTCCTTGATGTTCGCCCACGTCAAGACTGCTAGTTTTAGCATACTATTACCACGATCGATCTGGATAATTGAAGTTAAGTAGACTCGGTACCTAGATCGATCGAGACATCCGCCCAAATCTATTTGAGTGTAAAATCTAAGTCTAGCCCACAAAATTTCACCAACTGTATGCCCGATCGGGACGAATTACCGGATTTAGAGCAGATCGAACGCGATTTGCGCGATCGCGCCTTGAATAAGCAAAAAGTGGCATTAGACACACTAGCAACAGTATCTGCCGATATTGCCGTGCCAATTCTGGCTCGTCTATTAGCGTCGAGTGACTTTATGCAGCGACGAGTTGCCGTGATGGGTTTGGGCAATCATCTGGTGGAGCCATCGTTTGAATTATTAGCTGGGGTGCTGAAAAACGATCGCGATCCGAATGTCACGGGTGAAGCGGCAAATTCGATCTTTGATTTTGGCGATCGGGCGATTCCATTACTGGTAAGTTTGTTTGAGCATACTGACAGTTGGTTAATTCGCCAAAGTATCATCTCATTATTGCTCGATACCGATCGCCATGCCGAAATTTTGACTGTTGCCGAAATCGCGATCGCCGATGAAACTCAATCAGTTAAAGAAGTCGGCATCTTAGCATTAGGACATCTATTGACTTCGCCCCTGCAAGAACCAGCACTAGCGTTATTGCTAACCTTGTGTCACGATCCCTTCTGGCGCAATCGCTGGCGGGCGGCTATCTCCCTCCAGCGGCTCAAAAACCCCGCTACAACAGCCGCGATCGCCCAGTTACAGCAAGATGAGCATTTTCGGGTAGTAGCGGCTGCTCTAGAGGTGGCTAACCACTGGGCGAGTCAGTCTGGTTAGTCTTGGTGGTGGAGACGGGGGGACTGGGAGTTAAAGGATCGTTCCAAAATCCATTCACTATCCACTATCCACTCAAACACCAGTCAAAGTAGGGTGTGTTATCCCGTCAGGGTAACGCACCGCCCAGGCTCGATCGAACGAGGATCGGTGCGTTTTGCTGGCGCAGAAACACACCCTACGCAAGCTATGGATAGGTAGCAGATGTGAGTCGATCTAACCTTTGGGAATTTTCAAACCCAAATTGCCATGAAAGTCGTGTTGAACTTTGTGAGTTAGCTGTTTTGACACACGGTTGACAATTTGTTTTAATAGCTTGTCGCCTGTGCCTTGAATCACGCCAGTGGGTAACTTATAAATAAACTTGGGAAAGTGAATGAACACGCGTAAGTCGAGATCCCAATCGATCTTTGTGCCCAGACGATCGCCATCTACCGTGTCTACTAGGCGCATCTGGGCATTGAAATTCACGTCATAACCAGGAGCAGTATAATTGGGAATTTCGACAGTTTTGATGTGATATACACCGCTCTCCTGGGGCAATAACTCCAAGCCAACCTTCGGCTCGACGACATAGCCGAATGAACTAAACCGCCCGATTGTCAGATCGTAACCATTTTTGCCCAGCGCGTTCACTTGCATCGGTTGAGCGCAACGCGTAAACCAGCCTTGATGAGCGTCGAGATATTTACCCACAGTTTTGACATCTGCTCCCATCAGCATTGCATCGGTGAAGCGATAGCTAAAACAGAAGGGTTCGAGGTGCTTTGCCGCTGTTGACACCAGATCTTGCCGCTCTACTTCAGGATTCATGGCGATCGAATTCTGTGTTTCTGTGTTTTTCTCTAGTGTTGTTACTGGCATCGCCTCTGTTATCTTTGTTGATGTGCTGACTGGATGGTGTGGGTAAAAATGCACTGGCTTCTAAGATCTATTTACAAGGTGTAGCTTGCCATAACCGGAGGATTTAAATTAATTTAGATCGCAGGTTAATTTAAAGATCCACTTTTACACCGACAGTGTAAGAGATTGAAGCTACCAAGCCGGATCGATCGCCTAATTAGATGATTATCGATGTTCGTTGCTAGCGGCTGCTAGAGCAGATGCGCCAACGCCGACGAACCGCTGAGTCTTAAATTTACTGACGGCAACCGCCCGTTTAATTGTTTCTATATCTAACATAAGAAGTAAGACCGCTCAACCTCAAAACTAATTGTAACAAAAACTTAATGAAAGCATTTGTAGCAGGCGCGACCGGAGAGACTGGACGACGCATCGTTCGGGAGTTAGTCAAACGGGAGATTCCCGTGCGGGCAATGGTGCGAGATCTCGATAAGGCTCGAACTATCCTACCAGCGGAGGTCGAATTAGTTGTTGGCGATGTGCTTAATCTTGAGAGCATTACCGCAGCATTAGGAGATAGTACGGTAATCCTCTGCGCTACTGGGGCTAAACCTAGTCTAGACCCAACTGGCCCGTATCAAGTCGATTTTGAAGGCACCAAAAATTTGGTAAATGCCGCTAAATCTCACAATATCGAGCAATTTGTCTTTGTCTCATCACTGTGCGTCTCGAAATTCTTCCATCCGCTCAATCTTTTTTGGTTGATCTTATGGTGGAAACAACAAGCCGAACAGTACCTCAAAACTAGTGGACTCAACTATACGATCGTCCGTCCGGGCGGACTCAAAAA
>NZ_JANLWO010000406.1:0-3517 GCF_031364565.1 Chamaesiphon sp. OTE_20_metabat_361 | reverse complement strand
CCCACCGCAGCGATGGCTGGCGGCATCGGCAACAACTATATCGGCCCTGCGGTTACTTTTGGTGGCGGACAAAGTGTATTTGGTATCGATAGCAAGTTAGGTATCGCTGACAATATTTCCCTACGTCCTTATGTCAACTTTCCCTCTGGTGGGACGCAGTTTGGTACTAGTTTGACTTATGATTGGGATCTGCGTCAATCACCTACACCGATTACCCCCTTTATCGGCGTGGGTGTTGGTTTCCAGACAGGTAACTCCAATACTACAACAAACGGTTTTGCTCAAGTTGGTGCCGATCTAAATGTCAGTGAAAGTTTTGCTTTATTGGGTTCGGTAGCAATTCCCTTTAGTAGCAATAATGCAAATACCAGTGTCACCATAGGTGCTAATTTACGTTTCTAAGTTTCAAACTAACAGCTATAAATAAAAAGGAGGGGTAATCGCTCGATTGCCCCTCCTTTTTATCTATAGTTAACGTAAGAAAGAGTCTACGCTAACGAGATCGCGGCGGCGGCGGCAAATGCCGCTCCCGTGCGCATGTGATTCCAGAATGTCCAATCGGCAAGATAATCAGTCCATATTTTGATACCATCGGCACTACTCGGCTCGACCTTGGCAAGTGCCTCGTTGAGTGGCACGTTAAATACCAGCGTTACCCCAATTGTACCGATGAGATAAAGCAAGCTGCCCAGCATAGTATGTGTAATACTAATTTGCTGCCATTTTAATAACGAGGAGATAGCTACAAAGACGCAACCAACCCCCGTTCCTAAGAATGCTGTCATAAATAATGGATTGATGACCGTGATATTAATAGATTGCATCGCAGCAATACCCTGCGCTGGCTGGAGCCGAGCCAGCGCATTCATCACGAAGTTAGAAAATGCGAAGAAAACTCCCGCTATTAATGAGCAACCTAATACCGAAATAAGTTTCAAGGCAAACAGGAGATCGATCGCCATAAATCCTCCGCTAAAATACTGCTTGAAACAGCGATGTCCGCCTTTGCAAACTAAAACTCAGAACATCTTGACAGACATAGCTATCGACCTATTGCTATACTCCCAAAGAACCGCGAGTGACACCGAGCTGACTGCTCAATTTAAGATTTTGCCACAATTGGGCACCACTAATTTGACCGCCTAATAATTGTTGATAATACCCGATCGTTTCGCTCACTGTTTGCGGCGATTCATTGACAAACTCCAATCGGAAATTATAGACACCTAACTCGACTAAGCGGTGGATATATTCCGCCCCGGATTGAGCGACACCGTTAAATACCGTATTTCGGCAGCCAGCATCGGCTTGGAGAATGTGTTCGGTACCGACTCGATCGCGTAATTTGACCTGATGCGTATCGCAGGGACGACCGCAATTGGTATAATCTGTACCTTCAGATAAGAACGCACAAAAGACGCAGTGCTCCATGTGGAACATCGGCATGTGTTGGTGAATAGTGACTTCAAACCAGTCGCGAGGACAACTGCGAATCAGGGCGGTTAATTGGTCGATATTCAGGTCATAGGAAGCCGTCAGGCGGTCTAAAGTATAGTTTTGATAGAAATAGTCAGCCGTCAGCGGATTGGCGACATTCAGGGCAAAATCAGCCACACACCGCTGGTTTTTAAAAAACTCCAGGTGGTCGTAATTGCGGATTAAATAACCATCGGCATCGCTCGATCGTACTTGCTCTAAAATCCAATTTTCGCCCGGTTTACTAATGCGTGGTGGGGCGACAAATATTTGCGGTGGATTACTTTGATACTGTTTAGCCGCCCGCACTAATTGCACGGCTTCGCGGTATTTGCGCGGATCTTCGAGTTCACAATAAATAGTCGCAATACCAGACTCGATCGCCGCTGGAATTTGGTCTAGTTTGCGGACTAAAGTAATTAGTTGAGGTGGGTTAGGATATGCCTGGGTGACTTCGGGTAATAAGTCTGTTAATTTATTTGTCGGCGATAGTTGCCACGATTTTGGCTGACTGCGAACCTCGGTTAATTTAGTTACTAATTCGCGACGGAGTTGATTGAGGGCGCTGACTGGTAACATCAGATCGCCAACTAAATGATTAGTGAGATTTCCCAAGCAGAAAGGGGTATTACCCAATCGTCCTAATTGAGCGGTGAGTTTCTCAGTAGTCAGCGGTTGATTTTGAGCTGGAACTAATAATATCTCTGATTCCACCTGCACCACCGCACCCATTTCATCACGAGCGATCGCGATTAGTGGTTGATTAACTTCGCCATGCAATTCTAACTCGATCGGACGCTGATACTTAGGCACATCGCCTGCATAAGTTTGGCGAACTTGTTTGTCCAATTCGGGATCGCTAGTTTTCCAAACTTTATCGCCGATATATACTTGGCGAAAGTTTACCATCCCGCGCCCAAAGGTTAACATCACTTCTTCTCGATCGCCTTTAAATACCTCGTAAACCCGCCCACCTTCTTCTCTGTCTTCCGGATGTCCGCAGTCAAACACGATCCCATCGCCAGCCTTAATCGGTGAAATTGGCTCGATCGTAATTGCCTCGCGATCGGGATAAACTCTGGTAACTTCGCCTAAATAGACGCCGCGCTTTTTCCCAAATCTCGCATGTACTAAAGCCTGATTATCGATACCCTCAAACCAGCCAGTATGCAACCCGCGCGAGAATGCCATTTCGAGATTATATAAATCTTGCACTGGCTCAACCGCTACCCCTAAATCTGAAACAATGCGATCGACCGCCGAGCGATACACTTTCGTTACACTCGCCACATATTCCGGCGTCTTCAATCGTCCCTCAATCTTGAGACAACTGACACCACTTTTAATAATTTCCGGCAAGACATTTAACCCTGCCAAATCTTGTGGACTGAGTAAATACTTGCGATCGCCCAAATGATATAACTGCTCGTCCACAATCAGATCGTAAGGCATCCGACATGCTTGAGCGCACTCGCCGCGATTTGCCGATCGACCGCCCAAAGATTCACTCGTCAAACATTGCCCAGAATAGGCAACACATAGCGCCCCATGTACGAATACTTCGAGCGGAATCGAGATTTCGCGATCGCCTAATTGCTCTTGAATCTTGTTAATTTCTTTGAGCGAACATTCCCGCGCCAAGACAACTAAATTACACCCTAATTCATGAGCAAATTCTACCCCCGCCGCACTCGTTACCGTCATCTGCGTCGAAGCATGAATCGGAAAATCTGGAGACAAATGGCGAATTAATTTACACAATCCGACATCCTGCACGATCGCGGCATCCACACCAGCTAAAATGACACTCCGCAAGTATTGCTCCGCCGCTGGTAACTCCTGCGGAAACACCAAAGTATTGAGCGTGACATAGCCCTTGACGCCCCGTTGATGCAGCCATGCCATCAATTCTGGCAAATCCGCCTCGGTAAAGTTTTCCGCCCGCATTCGGGCATTAAACCGCTCCAATCCAAAATAGATGGCATCCGCACCATTTTCGATCGCCGCTTTGGCGCATTCCCAATTTCCCGCAGGCGCGAGC
>NZ_JANLWO010000400.1:0-1691 GCF_031364565.1 Chamaesiphon sp. OTE_20_metabat_361 | reverse complement strand
ATTTTGATATCGTCGGCGACTTCCCCATCTTGCACGGCAAACCCGATCGCAAAATGCCGGACGACTTTCTGGGCGGTGGTTCTGCGGTTGGCGATCGCCCGAAATTCTCGCGCCATACCTGCCGCAGTCTCATGACCAAGGTTGCGATCGAGAATCCTCCCTTGCCGAGTCTCCAGTAAGTATCCCAGCAACCCACCAAACCCACTGCCTTTACTATTCGATCCAATCATAGTTCTACTAACCCAAGCTGTTAGTTACAGTTTTTTAGTGTGGCAAGGGGGAAAGGGGAAGGGGAAAAGGGAAAAGAGCCGCAATGTCGTCGGCATCTTTCCTTTAACCTTTACCCTTTCCCCTTTCCCCAAGTTCTAACTCTCGATCTAACTAGCAACTTGCGTTACTACGCTACCAGCCCTACATCAACATTTATCAACGAGCGCAGCTTTGATGAGGTTAATCGTGCGGGAGAGTTGAAACATCTCCTTAACTAACCTTTCGGCTTCGGCAGCTTGATTTGGCTTTTGAGCGATTAGCGCATGACTATTGAGAACGTGAGCGATTTGATTGAGGTTGTTGCCTTGAGCTTTGAGTTCGCGCTGGAGCTTGCTGATTTCAGCGTAAAGTTCGACATACAGAGCTTCTGGTGGATTGACAGGTTTCGATCTTCCGTCGATCAGGTATTGGGTTCTGGTTAATTTTGCCGCAGCAGCTTCGCGATCGATCTCGTCTAACACAGCCGGAGCAACCCGCATCGCGAATCGTTTGGTTTTAACTTTAGCTCTGGGCATAGGTGATTTAATCGGGAAATAGCTCAGGTGGGGGTGTTCGATCTGATGCGACAGGGATGTTCTACTGGCAACATGAGATTTATTGCTCGATCTGCTGTCAGCGCAAGGATCGAAGGGGGTCAAGGGGGAACGCCCTTGCCAGTCAATGTGGGCACAGCCCGCATTGCTGGCTCTTCCGCCTGTCTCCTCTTTCTCTCCCAATTAAACCCTCCAGTCGCGGGAGGTGCCATCAGCTAAATGTGTTGAGAATGCGAGTAATTGCCCAGCAATAGTTCAGCATTTATACGATACTATCTGGCTGCTTTTATCGTACATAATTGCTGATTAATACTTAATTTTAACTTGCGAAATAGTTGAGGAGAATCGAAAATTGCCGATCTACTCAACAATTCATCAGCAATTTGCGAGGGAGAGATCGGCTATTTATCAACATTGCTTCAATAGGACAAAGTAACTAATTATGACCGACGAAAGTAAGACAAAGAGAAGCACCAATTTTTGGATGTGGCGAGTTAACACTGATGTCCTGGAAAATTTGCTATTTAGATATACAGCCGATCGCCGTCTGAAAAAGCAAAAGAAGTTAATCATGGAGGCTTTGACAGCTTTCTATCTACCGCTCGCTTGTGAATCAGCCGATTGCGTAGATGAGGCAGAAGTTCTAGATATTTATCGGCGATCGCGGGCGATGTTACTCCAGCAAGTTGAAACATTAGACGCGAAATTCGGTGGGGACAATCGAGAGCAAAAATCTAGTACTCACGCTCGCCCGTCGATTTCCGCATCGACAAGTGAGTCGAGCGAACCAGTGGCAGGGATAACCCCTGCTGTAAAAAGTCCGGTGGCGATCGATTTCAACTCGCTCTATTAACAAAGTTCGCGACTCGCTCAAAATACTGAAAATCG
>NZ_JANLWO010000394.1:0-3426 GCF_031364565.1 Chamaesiphon sp. OTE_20_metabat_361 | reverse complement strand
TTTTTGATATTTATAGATGAAATATCGTTCCAATCCACCATGATTTTCCCACAGTCCGATCGTCTCAATGCTAATTCGATCGCCTGCTTGGGTCGTTTCTATGTTCGGGTTTTCCGACCAGAACGACTCCGCTAACGCCGCTTTTAGCTCTGGCTCGATCTCGTCTATGCGCTCGGAGATCTCGCGAACAGTCACGCCGATTTTATAAATGGTGGTGGAGTCGCTAACTATTTTTAAAAAGTAGAGAGTTTGAGATAAGATTCGCTTGACGTGGTTTTTATATAACTTTATATCTGTTAATAAATCTGGTAAGTCTATAGAGTTTTTTACGTCAGCCTCAACAACTCTTGTTTCTAACTTTTTTAATTTAGCCACAATTGCTAAACTTTGAAACTTGCTAAACCGATCTAGGGGCATCACTCCACAAGCTATTTCGCCATTGGGATCGATGCCATACTCTAGCCACATATTCGTACCTCTGGCAATAGCAAGCTCAATTTAACTATTGACTTGGATGAGTTCTGGGCTACCCTTTCTCTGATACGGCGATCGGTGCGATCTAACGACTGGTTTTTACCCAGATCCACATAAATTTAGTGTATCACTAAAAGGATAGCTCGAAACTCTTGTCTACTATTGCTCGATTGAAACTTTCCACCTGCAATTCTAAAGCATAGCAGCGAGTTCAGCTAAGGTCGTAATTGGCAAATCGGCGCGATCTTGCCACGGGAATTCCCCAGTTGGATCGAGATAGACAGTAGCACTACCAGCCTGTCGCCCAGCTTCGAGATCGAATAGATAATCTCCCACCATAACGGATCGATCGGGGGATGCTTTCCAACTTGATAGCAATTGCCAAATCCCGTCTGGACTTGGCTTAGGCGGACAACAATGGCGACTAAGGATTAATTCTGTTGGAAAGAATTCAGCTAATCCGCAAGCGGCTTGGGTCGCCTGGGCATTGGGTTTACTATTCCGAGTCAGAATACCGATCCGATCGCCCCGCGAGCGCAATTTAGTCAGGAGTTCTCTGGCACCGACCTGTGCCGTGGCTTGGTGGGCGATATCTAGTTCCAAAGCATCGAGCTGTTGGTGTAACTGAGCCGCTTGAGCGGCAGGCAGGTCGTTGAGAGCTTCTAAGATGGGTCGATTGCTCGGTAGCCCCAGAATGCGCTTGATGCCATCGAAGTCGTGGATACTGATGGTTAGCGTCCCGTCCATATCGAAAATCCAACAGTCACGTCGAGCGAAGGAAACAGACATCAGGCACAAAGATCGAGACAATGCTTTTAGCTTACACCAACAAATGTCTCAAAGGGAGTTGCCACCGCCCGCGCCAAATTGACGTAGGTGATTCGGCAAAGCCGACACAGTGCGAATGCACTGTCGGTATAATCTGACTTTAGGCTAGAGTGATCCATGATTAACGAAGACCCGTCCATTCAGGAAAGCAAGCTTGCAACTTCCTAATCAGTTAGAACATCCTCAGAATACATATAAAAAGAGGAGATTAAATATTAATATTATAGAGTCTCTTTCTAAAAACCAGCTATCATCTATTTACTTTTTCCTAAAATAAATGAATCAAGTGAATTCATTAAGCTAGAAGTGAATATAGAAAATGTAAGAAAATACATGCCTTGAATGATTGTTTGTTGCTTGGCAGTTAATACGGTAACTATAATCCCAAATAAAATGTTAATTAAAAGCTTAAAACAGAACCAATGAGTTTTGCCGAATATATTCATAAACGATCTTTCAAGCTTCCTTCTTTCTGCTATCGAATCTCTATCGAATTGTGCAAACATATCTATTATTCCAAAAATCATCTCTCCTCGATCGGTAGATCGATCGCAATTAAACCCATCTAGAGAAAATAAACTAATATTTAAAGCATGTAACTCTTCAATAGTCTGTACCAAGTCTGATGCAGATCTACCCCATTGGGTTAACCTTGTCACCCATACTGAATCGATCTTTCCCTCTCTGGCAAGCTTCATAATTGCTTTCCGCTGCTTCGTCTCTAACTTAGTTTCACTCCACACACCCTCAACCTTAAACCCACATTTCTCCGCATACTCTTTCAACACCCTCTCTTGTTGTTTGCAGTTTTGGTCGTGGGCACTCACACAGCAATAAATAGCAACTTTCATCTTACCTGTAATATCGAGTACATAATTACTCTTAATCTACCCATTTATCGTCCTCAAACTATCGTGGTCATGAAGCGTTGATGTTAGTCTTGCAGGTTTTCATACTATCTTGTCGCCCAGAGATTCCAGATGGCTATAAGTAGAGTTGTAAGGTAAGTTTGAATTTGAATCTACAAACTACCTCTGAATATAACTTTAGTCCTCCATGCCCCCTCCTTCACCCCTGAAACTCAAAAACGTCCTCAAACAGCAATCTCACATCAATCTACTACTATTTAAGGTGGCTCTTGGCAATAGAATAGTATTGCCAGTGCGATCGCTACTGTGCCGGAATACCGACCAAACCTCTGTCAATCTGTACCCAACATCAAGTTACTCCTGCTGCCTTAGCTGCTCCATCTCGCTCCGCTTATGCCTGGATGAAGCTTCTGGCGGATAAAAATAACCTACAGCTTCATCTTGACACCCTCCGTCGCGCGATTGGAATCGGTACAGACATCATCAAAACTCAAAAGCAAGGTGTCGGCGAAGTCTTTATCGATCTATCCTCCGGTTCGAGCTTGTGCAAAGCCAGAATCATTGGCGACTTTACTACTTTAAGTATCAGTGAAGGTTTTATTCGATCGAGTTACGAGGTTCTCACCGCAGTCCTCCAAAGTGTATTATTAGGTAAAACTGAAGCGTCAAATCAGATCGTGCGGCAATTTGGGGTGAGCGAGGAATGTAGCGATGTTCTGCTAGAACGTATCAGGAGGCTAAATCTTTCCTAAAGTTGTCTGTTTGGGCTTGGCGAATGGCTTAAAGTTAAAGGTTATGTTGAGTTTTTTGAAGTTGAACTTGACAGTGTTATTTGATTTTGCTCGATCGACATTACCGTGCCAAAATATTTTAAGTTAATCCTCACTTCGCCACTGTAGTAGTATTACCACCAATGCTCACATTCAAGAGCGCGTAGATGCTACCAACGATCGTTGTCTGACCATTAATAGTAATATTCTTCTTGGTGAATAATTGACCCTTGAGGTTCGTATTACTATTGGCAGAAAGATCCCCTTGGGTAACAATTTTCACCGTCATCGAGCGGAAATAGGCGCGAATCGCGAGCGATATCGTTACCGATTAGAGCGGTAGGTGTATTCTTTACTAAGATTAAACAAATACTAAGTTGCTCGCTCGTCGTGTTTGATAACGATCGAACAAATAGAATCTTTAGGTGAAGCTCTGTTAGACTTTACCATGCTCGCTCTCGTTAGAAAATTGGCGATCCGAGCGG
>NZ_JANLWO010000521.1:0-1984 GCF_031364565.1 Chamaesiphon sp. OTE_20_metabat_361 | reverse complement strand
AGCAATCCACTGTCATTAGCATTTATTCCGCAAGGGATCGCCCTGACTTTCTACGGTGTGGCTGGTACTTTGCTCGCTACTTATTTATGGGTGGCGATCGTCCTAGACATCGGCGGTGGTTATAATAAATTCGATCGCGAGGCTGGCGAGATTACCATTTTTCGGCATGGTTTCCCCGGTAAAAATCGGCGGATCGAACTTAAAAGTAAACTTGCTGATGCTCAAGCCGTCAGAGTCGATATCAAAGATGGACTCAGCCCGCGCCGCACGCTTTACGTGCGCATCAAAGGTCGTCGGGAAATCCCCCTAACTCGCGTCGGCGAACCAGTCTCGCTGACTGAATTAGAAACTCAAGGGGCAGACTTGGCAAGGTTTCTCGGGGTGCCGTTGGAGGGACTGTAAAAAAAATAGGGAATAGGGGATAGGGAATAGGGAATAGAGAGGGATCTAGAGCGAGATTGGAATTAATAAAGCATAAATTGACAGCAGGTTAAATTTAAGACTGTTGTGGGGAATTCCATCGTAACTCATATTCCCCTATCCCCTATCCCCTAATTGCGCTGAGCGAAGTCGAAGCATCCCCTATTCCCTATCCCCTATCCTCTATCCCCTATTCCCTGATACGATATAGTTACGAAAAACGTGGAGTTGAATCCGATGCAAGTTGCGCTCGAAACCATTATCAGCGATCCGCAGATCGATATCAGTCAAGGTAATAATCAGCGTCAGCTCTCGATCGAAGTATCAGCTTTAGCCGAACCAGAAGATCGTCAATTACCACTAAACTTGTGTCTGATTTTAGACCATAGCGGCTCGATGAAAGGTACGCCGCTAAGTACGGTCAAACAAGCGGCGCGGGAACTAATTAATGGCTTGAAACCTGAAGATCGGTTGTCAGTGGTGGCATTCGACCATCAGGCAGAAGTGATTGTCCCCTGTCAGCAAGTTACCGATCCGACGGAGATTTTTGCCCGAATCGACAAATTGCAAGCAGCAGGTGGTACCGCGATCGATGCCGGGATTAAACTCGGAATTACCCAATTAATTGAAGGTCGTAAAGATCGCGTTTCTCACGCCTTTATCCTCACCGATGGTGAAAACGAACACGGTGACGACGATCGGTGCATTAAGCTAGCAGGATTTGCCACTGAGAGTAATATTACGCTCAATACGCTGGGATTCGGCGAAAATTGGAATCAAAATATCCTCGAAAAAATTGCCGATACCGCCGCCGGAACTCTTGCTTACATTGAAGAAGCCGCACAAGCCGTCAGCGAATTTGGGCGGATCTTCAATCGGATGCAATCAGTCGGCTTGACTAATGCTTATCTCCAGATCTCACTCCAGCCCAAAGTCCGGCTTGCCGAACTCAAACCCGTAGCACAAGTAGCACCAGACACGATCGAGTTAGCTGTCGAAGATGATGGTAATCTTCAGGTAGTCCGGTTAGGTGACTTGATGAAAGATCTCTCGCGGGTGATTTTGGTGAATACTTATATCGGACAATTAGCTGAAGGCGAACAATCGATCGCTACTGTGCAAATCCGCTATGATGACCCAGCAAAAGGTTTAACCAATCTGCTGACGCCACCCGTCCAGGTGCATGTCAGTGTCACCCGCAATCATCAGCCAGCCGTCGATGAGAACGTCCAGCAGCAAACCCTCGCCCTAGCCAAATATCGGCAAACTCAACTCGCCGAACAAAAACTCCAACAAGGAGATCGCGCCGGAGCGGCAACGCTACTCCAAACTGCTGCCAAAACAGCCCTGCAAATGGGCGATACCAATGCGGCAACGGTATTGCAGTCTAACGCTACAATTCTCCAAGGTGGGGCGGATCTCTCTGAAGCTGAGAAGAAAAAAACGCGGATGGTTTCTAAAACAATTCTCCAGTAATTAAGCAAGTTGGCATAATTATTCTAGTATCTAAAATAATCTGAAACCCTGTTGCGTAGTCCCGTGTGCCCCCCCCCACCCCCCCCCA
>NZ_JANLWO010000324.1:0-3944 GCF_031364565.1 Chamaesiphon sp. OTE_20_metabat_361 | reverse complement strand
CAGGAACTTCGATCGTGTGAACTTCTCCCTGATGATGGATCTCAACAGTATAAATTTTCGTCATTGATATTTGATGATGAGTGTATCGCAGGTATTGAAGAAGATACTCTCCACTTTAGCAAGTTCTGGCTCTAGGAAATCATGTCTCACATCCAGTTTCAGAATTCGATCGGTCGAGCCATTCGCAGCCGCTTGGTAATGAGATTTTGCCAGAACCTAGGCGTGGGAATATTAGTGGCAATTGGCATCGGTGGATATATACCTAATGCTAACGTTCGAGCGGCGATATTCGATCGATCCGGGCAGAAAATACCCGATCGAGAAGTCAACTCCAACCGTGTCAATTGGCAAATGTTATCGACCAAATCCGGTGGTAACTATAATGGCGTGGGCTTAATTGATGTCGATTATGGTGTGTGTACGGGCTTTGCGATCTCCACTGGTCGAAATCCGCTCGCTCCCGCTTACGTCCTCACCAATGGGCATTGTCAGGGCAAAGCAGGTCAATTACCTAACAATCGAGAAATTATCGTCAATCGATCGACTAAAACCCGATTTACGGTTAATTACTTCTATGATTTTAAACCCAAGCGGTTGACTATTCCCGTCAAACGTCTGGTATATGGCACGATGAAACATAACGACATCGCCATCCTCGAATTAAATCTTACTCAGGGAGAACTCAAACAAGCGGGCATCAAACTGCTCCAGATTGCCGCTCAACCCCCCGCAGTCGGCGAACAGTCGATCGTCGTCGGCGTACCGTCAGAAGGCGTCAAAGACAGTTTAAACTACCTCCACGCCACTACCTGTCGCGTGGGAGCAACGGCGAATATCAAAGAAGATATCTACAACTGGCCCAAATCGATTCGTCACCGTTGTAGTATTGTCGGGGGGATGTCTGGTTCGCCGATGATTTCGCTCAAGACAAATCGAGTCGTGGCTATCATTAATACTGGGGTCAATGACAACGCGGCTAAACAACCTCCGTGCAGCATCAATCGTCCGTGTGAAGTCGGTACCAATGGAGAGATCCAGACGTTTCCGCAGGAAAATTACGGTCAGCCAGTAGACCAGATTCCCGCTTGTTTCGATCGACGCGGCATTTTCAATCTCGATCGTGATGCCTGTCAATTAGAACGTCCCGAGCGTCCGCTGTAGTCTGATAAATCGAGGTATTAAATTCCCACAATTATCTCTTAGGGGTATCAACAACTGCCACGCTAGTTTCGGACATACCCCCGACTTCTTGGAGAAGTCGGGGGTATTGCAGCAATGGTCGAAATGTGATGAATGTCCTGGCGGTTGCTACACACGAAGCACCGCCATAAATCGATCTTAATTAATTACTTCCTTCGGCACTACTAGGCGTAGGCGAAACAGACGGCGCGGCATCACTACTCCCTGGAGTCGGTGCTGCTGATGGCGTAGTCGTCGGTTTGGCAGTATCTGATTTATCAGTAGTAGTAGGTGCCGTGGGTGCCGCTACTGGCTTGGGTACTTCAATTACTTTGGTAGCTCCAGGTACCACTACTGGCTTGGGTACTTCAATTACTTTGGTGGCTCCAGGTACGGCAAAAGGTTTGGGTACTTCGATAATTTTTGGTGGCGCGGCGGGTTTTTGCACCTCGACCACTTTGACTTGTGGGGGCGCAGTTTTTTCGACTGTCCGATCGATAATTGTCGTTTTCTGTGGTGCTGGCGATACCGTTGCGGTAGGGTTCGGCGGAGTATTGATAATCGTTGTCGGTGCTGGTGTTGGCGTCGGCGCTGGTCGCGTCCAGAAATAAGTCGCCAATCCACCCAAACCCAGTAAGAAAACTAAGAGGCCACCGATCGCGATCCCATTGCTAGTACCATTATCTTCGGCAGCTCGTTCGCGCTGGTACTGGATCTCATTGTCTAAATTGTCCCTACCTTGAGGATTGTTATAGTTATTCGGCATCTCGCGCTCCAACAATTAAGTTTGTATAATATATTGCATGGTATACTAGTGACACTCAGTAATCTTTCTATCAAAAGGTAGAGATAGAGATGGCTGCTTCTACTTTCAAGCAAAGAATTGACAAGACACGATCTAGCCACATCTACCCGATCGCGACCGAAAAACTGAAGAAGTTCGTGTAAATATTATTACAAAGCCAACGCCCAAGCCAAAAATCGCTCGGTGTAGTAGAGCGCAAGTTGATTGCTGATGCCTGGAAATACCGCATCAAAAGCATGATCCGCCCACGGAATTTCGATGAAAATGGCACGATTGCCTTGCGATCGCAATTGTGTGGCGAGGTATTTGCCATACTTAGCTTCGACAATGCGGTCTTTGCCGCCATAGATGAGTAGCGATGCTGGCAGCGCGGGTTTGACAGCATTAATGGGGGATGCTTGACGGTAAAGTTCGGGAAATTGCTGTGGAGTGCCGCCCAAAAAAGTCCGCAGTGTCGCTCGCGACTCGATCGGATCGGGAGTTGGGACATTTTCATAACCCGTTGTCAGATTGACAGGGCCGTAATAATCGACGACCGCGCGAATTGGAAAGGGCGGGTTCTGGTAAGCGGCTAACATCGCCAGTTGGGAGCCAGCCGAGCGACCGATCGCCGCGACGCGATCGAGATCGGTTTCGTTTTCAGCAGCATGGTTTTGGATATATGTCAATGCCGATCGGACATCAGCATTTTGAGTCGGAAAACGATAGGTAGGCGCGTGACGGTAGGAAATTGCCCAGACAACATAACCTTGAGCGGCAATATAACGGTTGAAATTTTCATCGCTATCAGGGCTACCGCGTTGCCATGCACCACCATAAATTGATACGATGGCGGGGTATTTACCGACTTTTAGGGGTCGATAAATATTGAGAGCTAGGGGCACCCCATCAGGATTAGCGAACGGAATCTGCCGATCGATCCGGACTGGATCGCTAGTGATACCGCGCCAGAGGTCGGCAATAATTAGTGGCTGCGATCGCATCTTCGCCAGCGACTCAGGCGCAATTTTAGTCAGATAATCTCTGCCTAAATTCGACTCGATCGCGCTTTGGGCTTGCTGTTGAGTCGGCGCAAATTGGATGAGCGGTTGGGCGCTGAGTCCGAGGGCTAAACTGCTGATACAGAGCGTCACGATCGCCAATCGAGATCGGCGAACACTCCTAATCCCAAATCGCAGCCAGCTCAAAATCAGCAAGAGAGCATTAAAAATAGTCAATCCCGGACTGATTTCGGGTGCGCCCACACTGAAGGGGAGTAATGAGAAAATCGGTGCGGGGAGGATAATCCAGACACTCAAACCCAAGCCAATTAACAGCAGAACTCCGAAGATCCATGTACCAACTGTCTTCATCACTTGTTCGATCGTAGAAGTACTAGCTGTAATAATTCTACACCAGAGAAATAAATATAACCCGTTGGCAATGGAACCAGTCATTCCGCTCGATTTTACAATTCTCGTTCCCAGTGGCTCCACCATTGAAACCGCTCGCTGTCGATTGCGATGTCCCACTGTAGCGGACATCCCCCTAGTATTTTCGGCGACGCGCGTTGCCGGATTTACGCGGGGAATGCAATGGGAACCGCCAGCGAAGATCGAAGAACTGGAAGAACCACTGCAAGAAAATTTCCGCGCTTGGCATGAGGGCAAAATGTATGTGTTTACGATCGCCGATCCGCACTCAGATCTGCTGCTGGGGAGGATTGGGATCCGCAAAACCGATCGGCAAGATGTGTGGAATCTGGGATTTTGGACGCATCCAGAGCATCAAGGACAAGGTTATATGACTGACTCACTCCTTGCCATGCTAGAGTTTGGGTTTGAAATCCTCGGTGCTAGCCGCATCGAAGCCAGTCATGCGCTCTGGAATAAAGCTAGTCGGCGCGTCCTCGAAAAAGTTGGCATGAAGTTTGTCAGATATATTCCTCACGCGTTTCAAAAAAAGGGACACTGGATCGAAG
>NZ_JANLWO010000272.1:0-1536 GCF_031364565.1 Chamaesiphon sp. OTE_20_metabat_361 | reverse complement strand
TCGCGAATTGCTTGAATCAGCGTAGAGCGTTGGGTCTTCCCTAGTTTAGCCACTAAGACAATGCCATCGACTTGAGAACCCACCCAACTGAGATCGGCAAAATTCATCGGTGGGGTATCATAAATAACCAGATCGAACTCTGTTTCAAATTCCTGCATCAAACTTTTGAGCTTGGTCGATGAGAGCAGCCGTACCGGGTTAGATAACACCTGTCCGGCGGTTAAGACAGACAAATTATCGTCTAGATACGATGGTTGAATTACTAGATCTGGGTCTAAGTCTGATTCGATTAATTCGCTCAGACCTTGTTGATTCTCTAGTCTGAGGTAAGTATGCAGTCGGGGCGATCGCAAATCGGCATCTACTAATAGGACTTTATTACCTGCTAGTGCTGCCGCTCTGGCTAAGTTGGTGGCAATGAGCGATTTGCCTTCTTTCGCGCCTAACGAGCTAATGGCGATCGTCTGGATCGCTGTTGTCGTGCTGGAAAAGCCAATATTTGAGTAGAGTGAATTAAAAGCTTCTTTGAAAAATTGAATTTTGGCAGGTTGAGATAGGGCACCGCCGTCATTATTTTTGAACCAGCCGCTGGGGGCTAATTTCCGGGGCTGGGCGCGATCGAAAATGGGAATCGTGCCTAAGACTGGTAGTTTACTCAATCGTTGGACTTCGATGGGCGTGTAGATAATATCTTGGAGAATTTCGATCGTAAATGCCACGGCGATCGCGAATAAAATGGCTAAAACGATCGCGATCGATACCAACAGGCGTTTGTTTTGTTCGGCAAGATTAATCGGTTTGCCTTGGATGTCACTGGTAAGGGTGGGACGGGAGATCGCCTCCCACGGCACTTCCTGCTGAGCGACATCGATTCCCAATACCTCCCGTTTGGATAAATACCGATCTAATGTCTCGGAGGAGATTTTTAATTCTTGCTTTAAAGCTGCATATTTAGCCGAGACTGCTGGCAACTGTTGAAATTGCTGGTTGAGATTGGCTTGGGACTGGTTGAGAGCCTGCTGTTGGGTTTGCATGGCGTTCACGCGATCGGCTGCCCAGGTGACAATCTGTGCGGCTTCGCGATCGAGTCCAGCGCGGATATTTTGCTGTTCGCCGCGCAGGGTCTGGATCGTGGGGCTATTTGCTTGAAATCGGGCTGAAGCAACGGCAATCTGATGTTCGAGGTCGCGGTAGCGATCGATCGATTTCTGCGATGAGGGCAATTCACTCAGGACGGCGATGGCATCACCACCACTATATTTCTGTTTCAAGGTTTGATAGCGCGCTTGGGCTTCGGCTAATTTTGCCGTAGTATCGAACTGTTGGCGTTTGAGCGCCGATAGCAGTTGGGAAAATTCCGTGCCCTGTTGTTCGGGATCCATGAGGTTGCTCTGTTGCCGTAGCGCTTGAATTTGAGCTTGAATTTTATTGACTTGTTTTCTGAGCTGCGGCGTCTGGTCGTCAATAAATTTAATTCCCTGGCGAATATTCGTTTGGCGCTCCTTGAAACTATAGCGAAGATAGCCTTCAGTCAGC
>NZ_JANLWO010000210.1:0-3015 GCF_031364565.1 Chamaesiphon sp. OTE_20_metabat_361 | reverse complement strand
GTGACTTCTGGTTGAGTAGTACGCTTGATGCCAAATAGCTTGACAACAAAGTTGGTAGAATAGCTCAGCACTAAAATTAATGGTGTCGATACCCGCGCCAGAAAGTCGATGGGGATGGCGAAAAAACTGGCGATTGTTTCTGGACTGTTGAGAGCGATCTGTTTGGGTACCAATTCGCCGACGATCAGAGTCAGATAAGTCAGGAACACAATTGCTAGTACCGAAGCAATCGATTCGCTATACTCACGTGGTAACAGTTGTGCTAGTGGTGGTGCTAGCAATCTTGAAATCGCACTCTCACCTCGCGCACCAGATAAAATCGCCATCAAGGTAATCCCAACTTGAACTGTGGGCAAAAAGCGATCGGGTGTCATTGCCAAGCCCAATGCAATTCCAGCCCGTCTGTCGCCGCGATCTGCCGCTGCTTGCAATCTCACTTTTCGTGCGGAGACGATCGCCATCTCAGACATCACGAATAGGGCATTGAACAAAATCAGCACGAAAACCAGCAATAATTCCGCAGTTAGGGACATGAAACCAAGAATGAAGGATGTCTGAAATACTGTCTTCTAGTGTACTTGTTTCGGGTCGATCTCTAGTTAGCTGTGAGTTTATCCTTGCCGAAAATTCGTTCGGCGATCGCCAGGATGGCAAATCTGGGTAGAGCCAAGGCTCTCCGCCAGCGACTGGGTTCTTGGGCGATGCGATACATCCATTCTAGATCGAGATTGCGGATGTATTGTGGCGCTCGATTTTTGACGCCAGACCAGACATCAAAACTACCGCCGACGCCAATCCAGATCGCCTGTGGACACAGATGAAAGTTATCTCGAATCCAAATCTCTTGACGCGGCATTCCCAATGCCACCAGGATGATTTTCGGCTGAGTAGTGTGGATCTGGTGCAATAATTTGGATTGGTCTTGAGCATCCAGATAACCATGCTCGATGCCCACGATATTTAGATCTGGAAAGTCAGTTTGCCACTTTTGAGCTGCTTGCTTGACGATCTGAGGCTTACCCCCATAGAAAAAAACCGGATAATTACGCTCTGGTGCGCCAGCTAAACGCAGTAAATCTTCACCCAAATCGATGCCAGCATAGCGGGGTTGCTCGACATCATGCAATCGCAACGCCATGATAATTCCCGAGCCATCTGGAGTCACTAAGTCGGCATTAGCAATGATATTCGCTAGTTCGCGATCGTGACTTGCCTGGATCACAATTTCGGCATTCATCGTCACGACATGGGTACCGATGCCTTGTTCCAATCTGTCGAGCAGCCACGGCACATAATCGGGGGATAAGTGTACGGGTTGCCCGAGAATTTTGAATTGTGGCAGAGGGGTAGATAGGCGATCGGACATAGATTTGGTAGAGTGCTGGGGTAATATGTTCATCGTCAATGAAAAGAAATCGCTGCTGGGAGTCGGGACAATCGGATTTGCTAGTAAGCAAAGCAAGATCGATCGCCAGAAAATCGCTAAAAAACCCGCGCTATCAAGTGTCATTTAATTGCGAGAGCAACCATTCGTCTACTGGTTGTCCGTCTTTGCGCTGGAGCTGAATCTCGATCGCGACGACATCTCTAGAACCTACTGGAGCAGGCTTTTTGGCAAAGATAATATCATAGTCTGATGGTGGTTCGTTGCGCTGCTTGAGCCAATCCTCTACTTTAGTTTTCGCAAATAACGATTGACCGCTCTCAAACATGCGAGTAATTTGGAGTTGGATGCTGTGAGGATTGTGTTGTGCCATTTAAGTGGGGGTGAGATTTTTTTAGAGTTGAGATATTAGGGATAGCTTACATCTGAAGCGATCGATTTAGGGCGCACCCAGGAGATTGGATCGCTACATCGGCTCTCCTCCCTCGATCGAACCGTTGCGATTATGGCTGTCATTTGGTGAATGAGGAGAGCTTTTACCTAGCTAAACAAAGTAGTCATATCGGACGAAATATCGCGTCAAGACTGGTGACTCAGATCGTAGGAGATCGTGTTAGCTCGCTACTAAAATCGAACTATATTCCCTATACTAATTCTACCCATTCTCACACCGATCGATGATATTTATTGGATTTGTATGCTGTTTGGCTCTCTATGTTGCTTGTAATTTAGGCGCGAATGATGTTGCCAACTCGATGGGTACTTCAGTCGGCTCGAAAGCGATTACGCTCAAACAAGCGATCGTCATTGCTGGCATCTTAGAATTTACAGGTGCGGTCTTATTTGGGCGACAGGTATCGTCAACTTTGGCAATTAGTATCGCCAATCCCGATTTATTTGTCAGTCAACCGCAAACATTACTACTGGGTATGGTGGCTGTGTTAATTAGTTGTGGATTGTGGCTGCAAATTGCTACTGCCAAAAATTTGCCAGTTGCTTCTTCTCATGCTGTAGTTGGCGCGATCGCCGGATTTAGTTGGGTTGCCGCTGGGTCGAGCGCGGTAGAATGGTCGTCACTGGGGACGATTTCGCTGGCATGGGTAGTCACGCCCCTGGTGAGCGGGGCGGTAGCTGCGGGCTTTTATTTACTGATTAAACGCTCGATTCTGGAGCAAGCGCAACCGTTAATCCAACTCGATACTTGGATACCTTGGCTATCACTGATTTTGGTGGCGGTATTTGGCGTAATCGTCTTACCGACTGTTGTGGAAACTTTACCCTCAGACTTTTTACCCGCTGTCCCCCGGCATGATTTTTCCCTGGGACTGGGGGGAATGGCGGCACTGGCGATGACGTTGGTAGGTTGGCGGCGACTCAGAGCAGCAACTATTACTGTTAAATCGTCCGAAATCCCCGCCGTTGTCGAGCGTCAATTGGCGAGATTTCAATTACTCAGTGCTTGTTGTGTGGCATTCGCTCACGGCTCCAATGATGTGGGTAATGCGATCGCACCGTTAGCCACCATCTTGTATATTCAAAGTACTGGTACCGTCCCTCAATCGAGTTTAGAAATCCCCTTGTGGGTGCTGGTACTCGGTGGCGTGGGGATTGTCACGGGGCTAGCTATTTGG
>NZ_JANLWO010000209.1:0-6626 GCF_031364565.1 Chamaesiphon sp. OTE_20_metabat_361 | reverse complement strand
CCGACTTCGGGGATCGGCGAAAAATTACAGCAGGTGGGGGGCACCTTGACGGGAGTATTGGATCGGATGGAGGATCGAGGTTTGGTGCGGCGCGAACGCGATCGTCAAGATCGGCGGATCTGTCGGATTTGGTTGACGGATGCGGGGCGAGAGTTGGAGCGAGTCTTGCCGCAACTAGTAGCAGACATGCACGAGGAGACTTGGCTGGATGTCTCGGCAACCGAACGCGCCCAGTTTTCCCAAATCCTCGATCGAGCTATTGCTAATCTCAGTTGAGGATACCTCGATTGCGAAACCAAGTTCATCCTATTGACAGAAGTGGCTGAGGCGTGAGTCTGTCATAATACTACGCATGTGAACTATTTATTTATCTTTATGTTACCGATCCATTGATGCGGGTGAGATTGGCAAACTGTTATTTTTTAATGAGATCGAACGATGCAAAGCACAATTGTCAGTGACGAGAAAAATGGCTACGAGTCAAACAAAATTATTGTCTCCGAACAAGAACTGACTACAGATCGCCACAGCCTGAAGGAACGCAGCCCAGATGTGGCATTAGACAAAGTACCATCGCCAGATGTCGCAGGCGGCGCACCAGTAGAGCATCCGCCCGCGCCGAAAAAGAAAAAGCCGATCGCACTGATTTTAGCTGGCTTAGGAGTTGGGGCGATCGCGGCAAGTATTTCTGGATATCGTTATTTGCAATTTGCCTCTAGTCATCAGACGACAGATAATGCCACAGTCGCTGGGCACATTCACCAAATTAGTAGCAAGATTGGCGGTACCGTTACCAATGTCCTCGTCACTGATAACCAGCAAGTTCAACCCGGACAACTGCTCGTTAAGCTCGACCCCAAAGACTACGAAAACAAGGTACAGCAAGCTCAAGCTGCACTAGAAGCAGCACGGAAGCAGGCGAGTGCCGCTCAAGCAAACATCGAGCTAGCATCCCAAACTACCACGGGTAAGACTAGTCAAGCCAAAGGTGATGTCAGCACCGCGCAAGCCGGAATCGCCACCGCGCAAGCCGTCGTGCGCGAAGCCCAGTCGGGCATCCCCGCCGCTCAAGCCGCCGTTACCGAAGCACAGGCTGGTATCCCCCTAGCGCAAGCTCAGGTCGCTCAAGCCGATGCCAATTTACAAAAAACACAAACTGATTACAATAGATACAACACATTGTATCGTCAAGGTGCTGTTGCCAGTCAGCAATTAGATACTGCCAGAGCTGCCTATGCCGTGGCTCAAGCGCAAAAAACCTCGGCACTCCAAGGTGTACAACAAGCGCAAGCACGCCTAGCCTCCGCTAAAGTCGGCGTCGCCAAAGCCCAATCCCAACTAGCACAAGCCCAAGAAGGCATCACCAGCGCCCAAGCCAAACTAGCGGCATCGCGTGGGGGATTGCAACAAGCGACCGCCAGCGGACAACAGACCGCCGTCAGCCGCAGCCAGTACGCCGCCGCTCAGTCCGCGATCGCCCAATCCCAAGCCGCCCTCAAGGATGCTCAATTGCAGCTTTCCTACATCAATATCACTTCGGCTACAGCAGGACGGATCGGTCGTAAAAACGTGGAAGTTGGCAACCGCATTCAAGCCGGATCGCCGCTAATGGCAGTTGTCGATAATGACTATTGGGTAGTTGCCAACTTTAAAGAAACGCAACTGGATAAAATGAAGCCTAAACAGGTGGTAGAAGTCAAGCTCGATGCTTTCCCGAGTCATCCGTTCAAGGGGTATGTCGATAGTGTTGCACCAGCCTCTGGAGCGCAATTTTCGCTGTTACCGCCCGATAATGCGACGGGTAACTTTACCAAGATCGTCCAACGGATTCCCGTCAAAATTAGTTTAGATTCCCAAAGTATCAAGGGGTATGAAACGCGAATTACGCCTGGAATGTCGGCTGAAGTTAGCGTTGAAATCCAGTAGCGAGTAACGAGGATTCGATCGGGCAGTTCTCAGAGGATGTTTGAAAAGTCTGAGATAGCACTCGTAAACCCTGGAAAATCCCCCCTCACCCCCCTTTTTAAGGGAGGAACCAGATTCTTAGCCCCCTTTTTAAGGGGGTTTGGGGGATTTAGATCTACAAACGAAGTCAATCAGACTTTTTAAACACCCTCTCAATAGATACCCGACTTTTTGAAGAAGTCGGGTATCTGCCCTCACTAGAGATTCACATGTATCGATCGATCTATTTAACATGCAACTAACAGCATCCAAATTTTTACCACCAGCACTGCGATCGCGAAACTATCGGCTGTTTTTTGCAGGGCAAGGGATATCGCTAATCGGCTCGTGGATGACCCAACTGGCTACAGTGTGGCTGGTTTATCACATTACTAGTTCGCCGTTAATGTTGGGCGTGGTGGGATTTACCAGCCAAATTCCCAACTTTATCTTGACACCTTTTGGTGGAGTATTAGTCGATCGCTTCCCGCGCCATCGAATCTTGTTGACGACGCAAGTGTTAGCCATGTTGCAATCATTATCATTAGCAGCTTTGGCATTAACTAATAACATTAATATCGAATTAATTTTAGTTTTAAGCTTTATTCAGGGTGTGATTAGTGCCGCAGATGCCCCAGCGCGGCAAGCCTTTGTGACTGAGCTGGTCGATCGCCCGGAAGATTTGGCAAATGCGATTGCGATTAACTCAACGATGTTTAATGGCGCGCGCTTAATCGGCCCTGCGATCGGGGGGTTATTAATTGCTAGAGTTGGGGAAGCTTATTGTTTTTTGATTGACGGGGTTAGTTATATTGCGGTGATTGCAGCATTACTAGCGATGCGCTTTCAACCCAAGAAAATGCCCAAAATTGCTGGTAGTCCACTCCAACGAATTAAAGAAGGTTTTATCTATGCCTTTGAATGCCCGCCGATTCGAGCGATTTTATTGTTATCGGCTTTAGTGAGCTTGATGGGGATGCAGTATACAGTCCTCGTCCCAGTTTTTGCCGATAAAGTTCTCAATGGTAACGCGCAGACATTAGGATTTTTGATGGCAGCTTCGGGCGTGGGTGCTGTCTTTGGTGGTGTTTATTTAGCTACACGCACAACGGTAGTTGGCTTGGGTAAATTGATTATTCTCGGGCCAGCATTACTCGGGATTGGCTTGATTACTTTTTCCTGCTCGCGGCATTTACCACTGTCCTTGCTGGCGATGTTGACGATCGGTTTAGGGATAATTTTACAGGTTGCCTCTGGCAATACAGTGCTTCAGACGATTATCGATGATGATAAACGCGGACGCGTGATGAGCTTATATACCATGTCATTTTTGGGCATGGTGCCATTCGGTAATCTCTTGGGTGGATCGATCGCCGATCGCATTGGCGCTCCCAATACACTAGCGATTGCGGGGATTGCTTGTCTGCTGGGTTCGCTGTTTTTTAGCCGTCAATTACCAGCATTAAAGAAGATCGTCCATGCGATTTACGTGCGAAAAGGTATTTTACCTGCTTAAAGTTGTGTTACTCAGTATTGCGGTGACAATTAACATCTGGAGTTAAGACTGTGGCAAATTGCTGCTTTAGGCACTTTATTGACTCAAAGAGAACAGTTTCACTCCAATCGCTTAGGCGATAATGTATCGATCTACAATCTGGCGACTCAGCAACGGATCGATGAATTGACCCAACTATCGATCGGTAGAGGTAGCGACGCACTGACCGCCCAAGCTCGGGCTGATAATTCGATCGCGAGTACGATCATCTTATTTTTTAAGAAACTTAAAGGAGCTGGAGCTGCTGGGGGTCATTGATTTGACGATCGCAATTTAGTAGTACGATATCTGTCTATCGGTAGAGCCATAAATCAGAGCGAGTGTGTATAAATGAATTGTATAAACCGATTGCAAATAGATAGTAAGGAGCGAAAACAAATCTCTAAATTACTATCATTGAAATATCAAAATTTAACCACATAAAATATGTTACAAATATTAGAAACTTGGACTAATATATTAGATTTTTTGGGACAAGCTTGGTGGGTAGAAGTTTTAACACTTCAGCCAAAATGTACCTACTATTTCGGCCCTTTTGCCGATCGCCAACAGGCCAGCTACGCACTCCAAGGCTACATTGAAGACTTAGAGTCCGAATCAGCTCAAGTTCTACATACCAAGATCGAGCGGTGTAAACCCGCGCAATTAACAATTTTGGAAGACGCCCCTGCATGAATAATAGTGAATACTGAAGAAGTGCTGCTGTTGACAAATGTCAATTCGTATTTTTGCTAACCTTTATTTGAAATAGCGATCGTGCAAAAAATCACCAGATCGCGATCGCCTTTTTTAATTGTTTTAGACTTAGTGTTCCTCTCGATCGATACTCATCTCGATTAAATTTTCCAGCACGTAACTATGTTGAATATCGAAGAAATGCGGCAAGATGAAATTCACGAATTACTACACAAAACTGGTTACGGTCATTTAGGATTTATCGATGCAGGCAAACCGCAAGTGATGGCAATTCATTATTATCTCCACGATACAGATATTTATCTGCTGACAACTGCAAAAATGAAGCATCATCAATTAGATGCAAATCCCGAAATTTGTCTGCAAGTTGAAGAAATTCACAGTCCCTTACAATGGCGAAGTGTGGTTGTCTCTGGTAGGGCTGAATGCCTGAGTGTCGAACCAGATATCGTTGGCGTAGCCTCTCGGAACGAGAATCGAGCCATCAAATATATCAAGCAGCGCAATCCGGCTTTTTCACCAGCTAGTAATCGGACGTGGATCGATTCTTGGGGACATGGCGAAGCAATTGCCATCTATCGGATCGAACGCGAACATATGAGCGGACGTGCCACAGATGGAGTTAGTACTCAAAATATGCACAGCCTAACTAATTAGACAGATCTCAATCTCTATCGATCGATAGAGCAATCGCCTTTAAATGCAACTGTCTGCCAGAATTTTAGCACCTCATCCTCAATCGGCGATCGGGTACGAGCGATATCTCTATCTGTGGGCAGAGAGAATAATTGAGACAGATTGTTTACGATCGTCATGTTGAACTAGCAAAATTTATTTAGAGGCAGAATTTCATGAGCGACCTAATTGTTGTCGGTTTTAAAGACGAGTTTAAAGCAGATGAGGTGATGAATGAACTCCGCAAACTCCAATCCCAATATTTAGTTGACTTAGAAGATGCCGCTGTAGTCGTCAGAAATCAAGAAGGCAAAGTCAAAATCAAACAAGCTCAAGAACTCGTAGCTGCTGGTGCAGTGAGCGGTAGCTACTGGGGAGTCTTACTGAGTGTGATTTTCTTCAATCCTATTTTTGCACTGGTTGGTGCGGCGGCTGGTGCCCTCTCCGGCGCACTCAGCGATATCGGTATCGATGACAACTTCATGCGCGATCTTGGCAGCACGATCGAACCGGGAACTTCGGCAATCTTTGTTTTAGTTCGCAAATCTACACCCGATCGCGTATTAGAAGATCTCAGCAAGTTCGAGGGCAAAGTTTTACGGACTTCATTATCTAAAGAAGACGAAGCCAAGCTGCAAGAGGCATTATCGTCCAAAACTCCTGCAACTGTCTAGCATAGTAAGACCTAATATTCAAAGTGGGGGTAATCCATTGATTATCCCCATCTTGAATATTGAGGAGCGCGTAACTCATACCAAATTAAGTTTACCAGACGACAGATCGACTCCTCCCCTTTATAAGGGGAGGTTGGGTGGGGTAAAGATCTGTCGCTTTAACTCTTTAAATTGGTATCACCATCTCTACAAGGATCGCCGCAAATCAGCACGATCGATCGCCAGTCTGCTCGGTTACATCGACTGCATCGATCGCCTCGCTATTTCGCAAATTTGGCAATCGAAATATCTAGTCCCATAATAGTAAAGGTTTTAACCATTCTCTCTCTAATGGTACGTTAGAGATCGGCAGATAGATGGATGATTATTTCAAGATAAATTTATATATTTATAAGTAATTAACTGTTGGTAATCTCACCAAAAGGACTCGAATAATCATGGCCCTTCATAAGATTAAAGACTTCGATCCAGAATATAGCAAGCACTTTGACGATCGCGATGTCAAAGGGATGGATCTCTATGTATCAGACGAAAAAATTGGTTCTGTAGATGACATCTTAGTAGATGATGACGGACAATTTCGGTATTTGGCAATTAGTACTGGTGGCTGGATTTCAGGTAAAACGGTATTATTGCCGATCGGTCGCGCTCAGATCGACTACGATAAAAAACGTGTTTACGCTCAAAATCTTACCAAAGCGCAGGTTGAAGCTCTCCCAGAATTGACTGAGGAAACGTCAGTCGATTACGATCATGAGGAAAGCGTGCGGGGCGTTTATCGGTCTACCATGCCCGGTGCTACAGCCACAGCACCCGAGATGGGTGTCGGCTATACTAGTGCAACGATGCCAGCCAGCACTCATGACGAACCCATGCTCGGCGTCGAAGACGAGTATCTAGAGCCACAAGGTGCGATGAAGTACGATCGCGATACCTACTCTCACGATCGAGAACCGGATCTGTATGAGATGAAGGAGGATACACATCCTAGCTTCAAGCTCTATCAAGAGCGCTTAGTTGCCAGCAAAACCCGTCAGAAAACTGGCAATGCTGTCATTAACAAGCGGGTCGAAACTGAAACC
>NZ_JANLWO010000188.1:0-4341 GCF_031364565.1 Chamaesiphon sp. OTE_20_metabat_361 | reverse complement strand
CGGATGAGTTGTTGCGATCGATTCTGATTGCGACTTGTGTTGGTGGCGGGGGGAGTATCTTAGTCTCGGGGCCAACATTTAGCATGTATGGTATTTTGGCACAGACATTAGGTGTGCCAGTGGTGAGTATCGATCGCGGTGTTAATTTTGAAGTCGATTTAGCAGCAGCGCGAGCGGCGATTAGCCATCCTCAAGGCGCACCGATTCGGGTGGTATTTATGGTGCATCCTAATTCGCCGACGGGGAATGCACTTACGGCGGCGGAACTAGACTGGATGCGGAGTTTACCACCAGATATTTTAGTAGTCGTCGATGAGGCTTATTTTGAATTCAGTCAACATACGGCGGTGTCCGAATTAGCAGCGCACCCAAATTGGATCGTACTGCGGACATTTTCCAAAGCCTTTCGGCTGGCGGCGCATCGTGTGGGCTATGCGATCGGACACGCACAGCTAATCGCTACTCTCGAACGCGTCCGCTTACCTTATAATTTACCCAGTATTTCCCTCGCTGCTGCCGAATTAGTACTAGAGCATCGTCAGTCATTACTAGCTGTCATTCCCGAGCTACTGAGCGAACGAGATCGCTTATTTAACGCTCTAGCAAGGATCGACGCACTAAAAGTCTGGCGTAGTGATGCTAACTTTCTCTACGTGCGGCTGCTGGGAGTGGAAAATCTAGAAATAGCATTGGCAAACTTAGTGACAGGTTTAAAAGCGATCGGGACATCGATTCGGCATACTGGTGGAGGATTACGGATTTCGATCGGGACTCCAGCCGAAAACGATCGAACTATCGCACGGATTACTCAGCTATTAACTCGATCTTAAATCTAGTTCAGTAGGCAGATGCAACTATTTATTAAATAGATAGTGGCTCAAACCTAATTGGTGAGCAGCGATGCGCGCACGCCTCTGTTTCCCGACGGTTCAGCGCATCAAGACAGTGCCCACTCTACTGGATCTACTGGGACTACTCTACCATCTACCCTCTACCCCCTACCCTCTACCCTCTCATCAAACCAACCCCAATTCGCGCTTGAGCAGATTGATAGATTTCAAACCGATGTAGCTTTCGCTTTCGACGACTTGGGGAATTCGCATTAGATCGTCGCCAGCAGCTTCGATCGCGTGATGGACGATCCGAAGACTGGCTTTGTCGCTGATAATCGTGTGTGCGCGGCGGATCGTGGCATTGAGTTTGTAGCTGTCTTTGGTTTGACATGCCATCACTAGCAAGTCATCGCCGCGCATACTATGCACCATCATTTCCGCAACAGCGAGAATTCCACTGCTGAGACTGACGATGCCGACATAGCTATTTTTGGGGAGAGTTTTGACTAACGATAGTTCTTTTTCATAGTCTTGTAAGTCCACTGGAATCACGCGGATCGATCGAACGGGGACTAATTCACTAGCAGCCAGTTTAGATTCGACACTGCCGATATGATAGCGACTGGTAACGACTGTCGCGGCGCGGGATTGAACTAATTGAGCTTCTAATTTGTCCAAGGTAATGAGTTGAACGGGGATGCCCAGCGATTGTTGTAGCTCTTGGAGCATCAATTCACCTGCGCCTAGATCGTTGCGCGGTACGGTGACAAATACCCGTGCGCTACACCGCCACCGCCAATCGATCTCAGTCAAAAATAATTCTCGCGCCTGATTGAGCGAATAACCCTGAGCGAGGAGGGTATTGAGACTTTGGGAGACTAAATCGATCGCGGGAAGACGCGGATCGATCTGAGCATCGGCAATTAGATGATTGCTTTCGTGTCCTAATGACCGCACATAGATGCCCGAACCAGGGACGGATTCTACCAAGCCAGTCAGCTCTAATTGAGAGTATACTTTGCCGACCGTATTGCGGTGTAAGCCAGTCTGCATGGCAAGTTGCCGGGTGCTAGGCAGGCGATGTCCGGGAGAGAATTGGCGGGAGGCGATCGCAAACAACATCTGATCGTATAGTTGTTTGGAGACGGGGATTTCGCTATCGGTTTGAATGTGGAATTGCATTGGAAGACAAAGGAGATCGATCGTTGATAGTTGCCGCGAGTGTTTGAGCGAAAACCTCTCAACTGCTGACAGCCAGCAAAGAGTAACTGTCAGAAATCTACAATTATTTCAGCTTACGTTTTTAGAATACCCTGACTATAGCCTGAGTTAGGGATCGTAAAAATTTTATTGAAAACACTAGCAATCTTACAGTAAGCTTCAATCGCGATCGTGCTAATTCCGCGAGCTTTCAGGTGTCGAGGATCTCTAGACTTCCTGCGAAAGTAAAAACAAAATCTTTTCTCTAAAGCCTAATACCTAAAGCCCAAAGCCTAAAGCCTAACTTTCGGAGAAAGCCTTTTGTCTGCGGACTTCAAATAACATCAGTGCGGCGGCGGTGGCGACATTCAATGATTCTACGCCAGCGGACATGGGAATCTTGACCTGAAGATCGGCTAGGGCAGCTAAATCTCGACTCAAACCCGCCCCTTCATTGCCCAACAAAACCAGTGTCGGCGATCGCAAGTCCACATCCCAGTAACTAGTTTTGGTATGAGAACTAGTCGCAACCACCTGTACCCCCTGTTGCTGATAGCTAGCGATGAGTTCGCTCAGATTGTCGCTGACTCCCATTGCCAGCCGAAACCATTGCCCTGCTGAGGCGCGTAGCACCTTGGGGTTGTCCAAATCGACGCTATCTTTGCTTACCCACAGTCCATCGACACCCGCCGCCGCCGCTGTCCGAATTATTGCGCCGAGATTGCCCGGATCTTGAATGGTAGATAGCACGAGCGTGAGGTTTGCGCTCAGCGGTGGCTGCTTGTGTGCCATCCGGGGTGCTGTCGCCACGATACCGTCAGGATTGACAGTTGTGGCGATCGATCCGATAACTTCATCCCCGACCAATTCTACGCGATCGCTAGTAGCTAGGACGATCGACCACAGTTCGGGATGGTTTGCCTGCCATAGCTCGGTGCAGCACACGGTTGTTAATGGATAATTAACAGCACAGGCTTCCTGAATTAGATGGGTTCCTTCTAGGAGAAATAACTGAGTTTCCCGGCGTTCTTTGGGGCTGTGCAGCTTTTTGATCTGCTTAATCAGGGGATTTTGAGTGCTTGTCAACATCGTAAAAATCAGCCAGGTAATACAAATCGGGGGGCACGATAATCTATCGTACCCCCCGATCGTGTTGAATGTAACTAAGAGATGCGCGACCCGAGACTCGAACTCGGAAGTCCTTGCGAACACTAGAACCTGAATCTAGCGCGTCTACCAATTCCGCCAGTCACGCAAACTAATGGTTTTATAACCAGTTATTCATTATCAAAGATCTAGTTAGTATTTGTCAAGTAGTTCTCAATACTAAGCGGCAATCAATCTCCCAGTCTCCCAGTCTCCCAGTCTCCCCGTCCCCCAGTCCCTTAGTCCCCCAGTCCCCTGAAGATAGTAACTAGATTCACGCCAAATACTACTAATCTCCCAAAATAAAGATCGTCAATTGGCTCTGTTCGTGAGTAACGATCGCAATATGACTGGCGATACCAAGGGGATTATCGGTACGAACGTCACTTGGTAAAGTCCGAATCCGATCGCAGGGTACAGAGACTAAAATCGGTGCAGTCTCGATCGGGATACCATATAGCTGAGAATTTTCACCTGTAAAAATCACGATCGCATTAAAGTCAGCAATCTCTATGCCCGACAGGCGATCGTGCAAATCGAGAATTGCTACATCCTGCGTTAAGCTAAAATCTTCGCCGATAAATACATTACTAATCACCCGATTAATTTTGGTCGTTGGAATCCCAAAACTTACACGAGCGATATTAAAAACGACTAGCTCGATCGTGGGAGACGACTGCTGTTTTGGCTCTAGTAAAAGATTGGAGGTGATATCTGTCAGCATCTAGTATGAATAGTGGATAGTGAATAGTAAATGTTTATTTCTTGGGTGGGAAGGGAGGAGGAATTGATGCGATCGACTATTCACTATCGATTAACTTAGCGATCGCAGTGACAAAATCTTGTTCGACATAAGGCTTAATAAAATAGTCAACTGCCCCCAAATGAGCGGCAAATTGACGATGTTTGTTATTGCTGCGAGATGTCAACATCACCACCGGGACGTGAGAAATTGTCCGGTCTTGACGATAGATATTTAGGAATTCAAAGCCATTCATGTTGGGCATTTCCACGTCACAAATTGCTAATTTAATTTCGCTGACTTTTTGGCGCAAGATTTGCAGTGCTTCTTGACCATCTTTGGCGGGAATAGCGCGATAGCCAAACTTTTCGAGGGAAAGACATAAACTTTGACGGGTAGTAATAGAGTCATCGATGACCA
>NZ_JANLWO010000164.1:0-4986 GCF_031364565.1 Chamaesiphon sp. OTE_20_metabat_361 | reverse complement strand
AATATCGGACACTACCGCGCCACCGCCAAAGTCCTCGACGGCGAACCCCCAGTCACCACCCAGTTGTGGATTTGTCCCCCCACCCGCATGGACGAATCCCAACTCAAAGCCGAAGGTATGTACGCGATCTTCGATGCCGCTGGTGCACGGACAGAAATGCCAGGATGCAGTCTCTGTATGGGCAATCAAGCCCGCACCGCCGATAATGCCACGGTATTCTCGACATCTACCCGCAATTTCAATAACCGGATGGGTAAAGGTGCCCAAGTCTATCTCGGTTCGGCAGAATTAGCCGCTGTTTGTTCGCTGTTGGGGCGGATTCCGACGGTACCGGAATATCTGGATTTGATGAGTAAGAAAATCAATCCGTTTGCCGGAGATCTGTATCGTTATCTCAATTTCGACCAGATTTCTGGTTTTGAAGATGAAGGGCGAACTGTCTCGGTTGATGACGTGAGAAAGCTAGCCGAAGTCTAAAAACGATCGCATGAGAAATCCCCTCCTCGGAGGGGTGCCCAAAGGGCGGGGTGGGTTCAACCTTCGCTAATTACTAATCGACCAATTCTGGGTACACTAAACCTGTAATTTGATTATTCGATCGATGTCAGAGCCGAAATTAGAGAATTGCGATCGATCTGAGCGGTTAGAATTAGAGGGATCGATCGAAAGTATGCCACCTAATCCCAAACATTCGGGCTTTATGAGTGTAAGCGGAGATCTACCCACCCCGCCCGTTGGGCACCCCTCCGAGGAGGGGATTTTGCCTAGTGAGAGGCGTGAGATTATTGGGTATGAGCGGTATTTGAAGGATTTGGCTCGGAAGTTACGGCAGAATATGACTTTGGGTGAGGTGTTGTTGTGGCAACGATTGAAACGGAAGCAGATGCGGGGTTATGATTTTGACAGGCAACGTCCAATAGATAGATATATTGTCGATTTCTATTGCAAGGATTTGAAGCTAGCTATTGAAATTGATGGCAGCAGTCACGACGGTGAAGAAGCAAAGGTTAATGATGAAATTAGACAAGAACGGTTGGAATCTCTGGGTGTGAGATTTTTAAGGTTTACTGATGCTGAGGTGAAGCGGAATATGGAAATGGTGGTGGATTCGATCGAGCTATGGATCGACGAATCGAGTCTGTAAATAATTATTGAATATTGAGCTTTTCAATTTCGTAATTATAGAAACCTAACGCATGTGCCGATCTGATTTTCAGAGTTTTTACTGCCTCTGGTGTTATTTCTGGTTTAGAAGGAACTAGATCAGTAATTATCCTGAATAAAGCATCACGGACAACTGTTCGATCACTGAATTTTTCAAGAGCTTGGATTGAATAATAACCTACCCACCAATCTTTATTGGCGAGGGAATTAATGAGAGCAGGAATCGCAATTTCATTGTCAGATTTAATCAATGCTTTTGCGGCACAAATACGGACTGAATAGTGTTCATCATTCAACGCATTAATTAGCTCATAAATAAAAACAGAATCGCCTAGTTCACCCAATATTTCAATCACAGATTTACGTACACAATCAGAGCGATCTTTTAGTGCATTTATCAATGATGAAATTACTGATATCGCTTCATTTTCAATAAAATTTGCAATTGCACGTACAGCCGAGTTGCGAATACTAGGATTCTCATCTGTTTGTAAAACATCGATTAAAAATGAAATTTCAGACTCACCACCTAAATTACCAAGTGCCTCTACTGCTTTACCTCTTGAATAGTGGTCTCCATTCATCACAGCTTTTCTTAAAGCCGGAATAGCGATACTATTTCCCAATTTCCCTAGTACTTCTGCTGCTCTATAACTTGTATTCTTATTTTCAAGAGCATCAATAATTGTAAAAACGGCAGCATTACTATTAACTTCGCCCAGTACCTCTATTAGGTCATCTCGATTTTTCGATTTAAGAGCATCAATTAAAATAGATGTAGCAATAGGATCGCCTAATTTAGCTAATGTCTTTTCTGCCTCTATCCTTAAAATCTGATTTCCATGTTCTAGAGTCTTCCTTAATGCCGCAAGAGCAGTTTCACCCCCTATTTCTCCTAAAGCTTCGATCGCATTAACATACACCTCATAATAAATCTCATCATCGAGAGCATGAATTAGTGCTGGTACAGCATCAACAGCACCCAGTTTTCCTAATGCCTTCGCTGCCTCCGCTGCTACATTTCGATAATCTGATGAATCATTCTCAAGCGCACTAATTAATGCAGGGACAGCATCTGTGGCACCCATCGATCCTAATGTTCGGATAATTTCTTGGCGTACATATTCACATTCATGATTTAGAGCTTCGAGCAAACTTGTAATAACTACGTTGCCGCCTACTTTCTCTAACGAAAATGCTGCTGATTCTCTTACCTCGAAGTCACGATTCTGAAGAGCTTTAACCAAACAGGGGATTGTTGATTCAGTACCAAACGATCCCAACACTCTTACCGCCTGAATGTTTAATGCGTGTTCATAATGTTGATAACATCCACGTTCGATCGCATCCATTAATCCTGGAATAGCAGCATCCGATCGAGTTAATCCCAACAGATCGACTCTCTCCCGATCTGAGATTTCGAGCGCATATATCATCCCTACTGTTTTCTCCTGAAACTGAGTCTGTACAGATCCTGCCAACCGCGCCCCTAGAAGCAAATCTACTTCTAGAGCTAGTCGAACAATTCGTAAGATATGAGATTCATCTTCTAACTCTGCCAATATCTGAACGATAGATTCAGTCCATTTGAGCCGATTCAAATAGAAATACTGAAATCTAAGATCGTCCGTAAAGTCAGGATGTCTCTCACGCAATTTTAGTAGCAGTTCTGCAATCATTTTTGTTTAGGTTTTCGCCCAGAAATCTGTGGTGGAGCTATTTTTATCTGGAGCGGGACAGGCGGGATTGATGCAGTAGCTCATAGCTCAGGCGGCTGAGGTAGGAATATTCGTGCGTACAATTAGTATTCCCATTCCCCACCCACAAGTCAATAAAATCCCCTCCTCGGAGGGGTGCCCAACGGGCGGGGTGGGTAGATCTTCGCGACTCACTCACTAATTATCGATCGCGGTTACACTCAATCCAAAATTAGATTCTACCAGAAATGTCAGAATTAGAAGACTCGATCAAGAATTGCGATCGGTCTCAGCGTTTAGAATTAGAGGATTCGATCGAAAGTACTCCATCCAATTCTAAGCATTCGGGGAGAGAGTGTGTAAGCGGAGATCTAACCCACCCCGCCCTTCGGGCACCCCTCCGAGGAGGGGATTTACATGCGGAAGTTAATAGTTGAGGGATAATATGACTACTCCACTAAACAGCACTTTTCGGTGAGATTCAACTAAAGACTATGGGAAAATCGCTCGCTTTTGGCTGATATGGCGGCAAATATAGCCACCTCGACTGGCTCTTACCGGACGATCGATTCACTCGTATTGGTATAATGGGAATACAGAGAGGACTAAACAAGCTTTAGATCTGATATGACCAACATTTCCTATCCCATTTCAATCCATCCACCACAGAGTGAAAGCGATCGCGTCGAGCTATCAAAGCTATTAGAATACCTCGATCGATCGCCCTCCGAAGTCAATCGTAGACTGCAAATAATAGTTAGATCAATCTTAGCTGGAGAATCAATTTCGGTAGTCAGCCAAGAGCGCAACTTATCGGGTGAATCTCTACAGCCGCAAGATAAAATCCGTGCTGAAAGTCTGCGAGAAATTATTGCAATGACAGAAGAGGAAGGGGGATATGAAGATAACTATATTCGATCGGTAATGGCGAGCATAGATGAATGACAAAAAAAGCTTTGCTCGATGCCTGCACTATCTTTGGAATGCCAATTAAAGATACTTTGTTTACTGCTGCATTTCAAGGAGTTTTTCAACTTTATCTTTCTGAGGAGATTTTAAAAGACTTTCCGGTCAGATCTTATCAAGATTATAATCTTTCGGTGTTGCATCCAGATAATTTTTTGTTAGATCTTTGCGACTATTGCGGCGATGAAGCATTAATAAATGTTCTAGAAGAGCAATCTCATAGTCTAAAGAAAACGTCAATATCGCCATTACAAATTCTCGATAAGTTAAGAATAAATAGATGCAATAAATTCGCAGACAGGCTCTGTAGAGCGATCGGCGATCGCTTCTAGATTAAGTCTTTCTCGATCTCTTGTCCTGAAGAGTTTATCGCTATCTTTGGATCTATTTATATAACTTTAATCAAAACTAAAGACTATGGGAAAATCGATCGCATTTGGCTGGTATGGCGGAAAATATAGCCACCTCGACTGGCTCTTACCCCTACTACCACCATCACAACATTTTTGCGACGTATTTGGTGGCTCCGCTGCTGTCATCATCAATCGCCCTCCGTCTCCCGTTGAAACTTACAACGATATCCACAGCGAAGTCGTGAACTTTTTCCGCGTCCTCCGCGACCAAAAGGAATCCCTGATTGAAGCCATCGGTTTAACACCTTTCTCCCGTGAGGAACTAGCATTAGCAAGCCTTCGCCAGACAGAAGGAATCACCGAACTAGAACGCGCTCGACGTTTTTTCGTGTGTGCTAGACAAGTCCGAACAGAGACTGGCTCAAACATCCAGCGCGGGACGGTGGGCGCATTGCCTATTAACCAGTCGCGCTGGCATGTCAGGTGCGGTGTCTCGGTGGCTCGGTAGTATCGACGATTTATCACTCATTGCTCAAAGACTCTTGCGCGTTCAAATCGAGAATGCACCTGCGATCGATGTCATCCGACGATATGATAGTGCTGATACGCTCTTCTACTGCGACCCACCTTACTCCCACGGTGCGCGTGGTGATTCCAAAGCATACGGGCGTTGCTGGATTAAGGTATGATTAACAGCGATCGAGAGTAGAAATCAGCAGCCAGTAGAGGAGGTAGAATGATGGAATGTCCTGTGCTTGGGTCGGTTGCATGGACGGGGAACCCGTCCGCACCGACTCCGCAATGTA
>NZ_JANLWO010000157.1:0-4125 GCF_031364565.1 Chamaesiphon sp. OTE_20_metabat_361 | reverse complement strand
CAATTCCTGTCGCATATCGACGATTTTGACTGGAGGGAGGGGGCGGGCGTGGACGCGTTGGGAGGGGGAGGTAGTGGGAGGGAGTTGGGAGATGGGAGATGGGAGATGGGAGATGGGAGTTGGGAGTTGGGAGTTGGGAGTTGGGGCTTGGGAGTTGGGGGTTGGGAGTTGGGAGTTCGGGAGAGGGGGGGACTGGGAGAGGGGGGGATAATTAGTCTCCTTGTCTCCTCGTCCGTCTTGGAAAGGTGCTCTACTTGTCTGGTCGGGTCTCCCGCCCAGTTGGGAAACCCCCAGACCGCACTTTCCGCTCCTCGTCTCTTCATCACCAACCCCAATATTTACCCAAGTCTCTAGGGAGGGGGTGGCGGAGCCGAGGATCAGGGGGCAGGATTCTAGTTCGGCGCGCCAGTTGGCAATATCTCTAGTTTGGTAAGTGGGGGCGGGTTGGTCTTGTTTGAAGCTCGAATCGTGTTCTTCGTCGAGGATAATTAGTCCTAAGTTGGGTAATGGTGCGAAAATTGCCGATCGAGTGCCGATGATAATTTGACTGGTATCATTGAACATCTGTCGCCAGGTGTCATAGCGTTCGCCGTCGCTGAGGGCACTATGATAAACGCAAACTTTATCGCCAAATCGCGATCGAAATCTGTCAGTTAGTTGGGGTGTCAAGCCAATTTCGGGGACTAAGACTAAAACCGATTTGTTACGTGCTAGGATTGGCTCGATCGCTTGGAGATAGACTTCGGTTTTGCCGGAGCCAGTCACGCCATGTAGGAGGACTCGGGCGTATCCAGAAATATCGTTAATTACGGCTAGGGCAGCAGCTTGATCTGGGGTGAGTTGTTTGGCTGGTTCTTGTTGGAAGATGCCGACAGATCGATCGGATCGGAGTTTTTCTTTATCGACGATCGCGATGTATCCCTTCTGGGCAATTTTGACTAAAGTTGCTGGCGTGGTACCACCGAGTTTTGTTAATTCCGATTGCCATAATTCCCCGTCATGCTGTCTTAAGATCTCGACGACCTCGCGTTGGCGAGCGGACAGATCGTCGCCGATTAATTCGGCAGTCAAAACTACCGCTTTTAAGAGTTTGGGCTGTTGAGTTTGTCCTGATTCTAAATAAGATTCAACTAACTTTTTATCTAGTAATTCGCGCAAACCTTTAAGCGACTGCGGAATTTGTTTTTGAATATGCTGCCAACTATAATTTTTATCTGGTTGGGAATTCAATAGCTGAAGAATTTTCTTGGCGATCGGACTCAAGAAAACATCAGTATTTAGATCTGTTGATATTGCCTTAATCCGGCGATGCGATCGAGTCAATATCCCCGGTGGTAGCGCCACCTTAATAACTTGAATTAGTGGTGTATGATAGTAGTGACCGATTTGGGCTAACCACTGCCAATAATTAGCTTTAAATAATCCCGATGCGACCACATCCTCGATATCTTTAATCTTGGCTAAGGGGAGATTTTCGGGCAGGCGATCGACAAACCTAATCGCAATTCCCCCGACGACTTGCCCGCCCAAAGGCACGCTCAGAATATCGCCAACTTGGATACTCAATCGTGCGGGGACATTGTAGGTATATAACGCTTGAGTTCCCGGACAATCGACTAATACTTCAACTAGTCCCGATGCTTTAGTACCGATAGTATACCCAGTAATCGGTTCGGAGACGATCGTCGGAGCAGCCACATCGGAATTCAACATGAAGTTAGGTAAGATCGGGTAGTGTTTGAGAATTTTAACAAGTTTTAAGCTAAGTATAACAAAGATGAAACACTTATTATTAACCAAGTTTCAAGGTGCATTAATTGGCGGTAATCTGATTTATCTCGATCGCTACCAAATCGCTCCCAACCAATTAATCATGAATACCACGCCCGCATTAATCGATGGGATTAATTATCTCACCTTCGGTGGGAAATTTGCAATTGAAGATTGGTCTAAGCGGGTTAATCCAGATCTAAACAATTCAGCAAGCGCCTTGATTGCCATGCTTCCATTAATGTTATTTTTTCATGAAGATCGACCAAAATTACGCGAAGTTGTGATTAATATCAGCCATGAGTGGCAACTGGATTGGGAAACTTGTTCTAGTGCCGTGGCGATCGGTTATCTGGTTTCGCGATCGCTCACAGAATCTTTTAATACTAAGACGGCGATCTCTCAACTCCTCGATGAAATGACCAATCTGCATCCACTGATATTTCAAGAACTCAGTACGCTCGATCGAGCGTTGGCTGGTTCTATGAGCTTACATCAAGTCGAGCGGCGATTGGCGAGGATCGAGCAGCCAGTTATTACATCAGTACTGCTGGCAATGTCTAGCTTTATGGCTACTCCAGAAGACTTTAGCTTGGCGACACGGCGTGTCGCCAAGCTGGAGACGCGATCGCTCCTGGCCTGTGCCCTGACGGGCATTCTGGCAGGCGCTCACAACAGCTTGAGCGGAATTCCGCTCAATGGCTACATTGCCACTCAGGAGCGAACTCAGTGGCAAGCTTTAGCAGCACAATTACTAAATGCTTGGGCGGGAGTCGATCTCCAGCACCCGCAACCGCCAGATCTACCGCTGGCAATCGCCGCTCCGAATGTTATTCAACGCCGGGGATAGTGAATAGTGGATAGTGGATAGTGAATAGTGAATAGGGAAATCCAATGAGCGCGAATCGCTATCCACTATCCACTATTCACTAAAACACCAATAGCTTCATTTTGTACGAGACACAATCCTCACAACACCCCTTTAGAACTTGGAATAGTCCCGATCCGGCGCAGATCGAATTCTGTCGCCATTCGCATCGATCGCGCAAAAGCTTTGAAAGTTGCCTCGATAATGTGATGGGAATTGATACCATCTAATTGGCGCAGATGCAGCGTCATCAAACTATGATTGACAACTGCGACAAAAAATTCGCGGACTAACTGCGTATCGTAGGTACCCACGCGTTGGGTGGGAATCTCCAAGCCATAACTCAGGTGTGGACGACCGGAAAAATCTAGCGCCACTTGCACCAAGGCTTCATCGAGCGGGGCGACAAAATGCCCGAACCTCACAATCCCCTTGCGATCGCCTAACGCTTTGCCAAGAGCCATCCCGAGGGTAATGCCGACATCTTCATTCGTATGGTGATCGTCGATTTCGATATCGCCTGTGGCACTGATGTCGAGATCGAATAAACCGTTGGCGGCAATTTGGTGGAGCATGTGATCGAGAAAGGGAATCCCCGTCTGGGCGCGACAGATGCCCGTCCCATCGAGATCGATCGTCACAGTCACATCAGTTTCACCCGTTTGGCGATGAACTGTAGCAATTCTGTTAGCTAGCGCAGAAGTAGATGCAAGTTTGCCGTGGGCTTCGATCTCGGTGAGCATATATTTAGCGATCGGTGTGAGAGTAATTGGTTAGGTAATGTGAGGATTTTTGGAAAATGTAGGATAGCACTCGCAAACCCTAGAAAATCCTGCTAGCCTTTTTAAGCTGCGGTGGATACACAAGTCAATTGCTTCGTTCTCGCTGGGCTGACCCCCCCAACCCCCCCAACCCCCCCTTATAAAGGGGGGGCTTTTGCTCCCGCCCCTCTACAAGGGGAGTGCTGGGCTGACTCCCCCAACCCCCCTTATAAAGGGGGGCTTTTGCTCCCTCCCCTTTATAAGGGGAGGGCTGGGGTGGGGTAAAGGGGCTACGCAGCAATTTTAACTTGTGTATCCACGGTAGATTTTTAAGAGGGATTCTGCGAGACAAGACAGGGAGCTTTGCCCACTAGAAACGTAGCAGCTAGACTTTCCAAATATCCAGATACTCCTAATTTTATCATTTTAGCCACTCCCATCCCCCCCAACTCCCAACTCCCAACTCCCAACTCCCAACTCCCACCACTTGTCGATTCACCACCAAAATCTGGGAACGATAGTAAAGATAATCTTCAGATGCAACGGAATCGGTAGATGAGTGGAATGTCTATGGGTGATGTGTTGATACCAGGGGAAACATTACCACTAATTCCTTACCAATCGCAGGATCTCGCTCGCTTAATCGAATCATTTCGGCAACAGCAGGCGAGTGGCACTTTACAGTTGGAAGTGGAGGTACAGCCTGGTAAATGTTGGCAGCGAGTC
>NZ_JANLWO010000154.1:0-2689 GCF_031364565.1 Chamaesiphon sp. OTE_20_metabat_361 | reverse complement strand
ATAATAATATCCACTATCCACTATCCACTATCCACTATCCACTATCCACTATTCACTCCCATCTCCCATCTCCCCACTTCCACCTCCCATCTGATGATAAAGTGTACAGAAGGATTATCAACAAAGTCGCGGGGAGTTTAGCGTCGGTGAAAATTTTAGTTGTTGGTAATGGTGGGCGAGAACATGCGATCGTGTGGGCATTATTACAATCTCCTCAAGTTACCCAAGTTCTGTGTGTCCCTGGGAATGGCGGTACAGCGACGATGCCGCGCTGTCAAAATCTCTCGTTTAGAGTAGATGATTTTGGTGGGATTGCCAGATTTGCCGAAGTAAATGGAGTTTCCTTAGTAGTTATCGGCCCCGAATTACCACTATCGTTAGGAATTACTGACTACCTGCAAAATCGGAATATTCCAGTATTCGGCCCGACTCGCGCAGGTGCCCAAATTGAGTCTAGCAAAACTTGGGCTAAAGCTCTCATGGAAGCTGCGGGCATCCCGACTCCCAAATCGGCAACTTTTACAGATTTAACGACCGCACGCGCCTATATCGAGCAACAAGGCGCACCGATTGTTGTCAAAGCTGATGGATTGGCTGCTGGTAAAGGTGTGGTAGTAGCCGAAACTTTACACGATGCACTCACTGCCGTCGAACTATTATTTGCTCAAAACTATGGCAAGTTACTGATCGAAGAATATATCACGGGTCAAGAAATATCGGTAATCGCCCTAACTGATGGTAAAACTATTCGACCCCTATTACCAGCTCAAGATCACAAACGGATTGGCGACGGTGATACGGGCGCAAATACTGGGGGGATGGGTGCCTATGCCCCAGCACCACTAGCAACGCCAGCTTTGATGAAACGGATCCAAACTGAAGTTTTGGAACCAACCTTGGCGACCCTCAAGCGTCGCGGCATCGACTATCGGGGTGTAATCTATGCTGGGTTGATGATTGCGCCCAGTGGGGAACCTAAAGTATTAGAATTTAACTGTCGATTTGGCGATCCTGAAACTCAAGCCATTTTGCCCCTACTAGCTACTCCCCTAGTCGAATTGCTCCTAGCCTGTGTCGAACAGCGATTGGCAGCGCTCCCACCGATCGAATGGAAGCCAGCCGTGTCAACTTGTGTCACAATTGCAGCGCATGGCTATCCCGGAAATTACGATCGCGGTCGGGTGATTGGTGGCATTGATGCGGCAAATACAGAAGGCACGATGGTCTTTCATGCGGGTACTCAACTCAGGCAAAATCGCGTCCTGACTGACGGCGGACGCGTACTGGGTGTAACCAGTATCGCCCCTGACTTTGCCACCGCGATCGATCGCGCCTATCAGGGCGTCAGAGCGATTACTTTTGAGGGGATGTACTATCGCCAAGATATCGGGCAAAAAGCCTTGTAAGAGATGGGAGATGGGAGATGGGAGTAGACAGTAAAAAGATGTTTTGCTTGTTCTAAGACCAATTCAATCACTTTTTCAAGATAGTTGAAAATGCAAAGTTGTTCTCCCAACTCCCACTTCCTAACCTCCCACTTCCTAACCTCCAACTCCCAACTCCCATCTCCCATCTCTTATGCAACGTCGATCCTTTCTAGTCACCCTTGGTAGTCTGGCTCTAGGAAGTGGCTTAACTAGTTGCCAAGGTCAGAATCGAGCTATTCTGAGATTATCAGCACTAAAGAGCGCCCTACCACCGCAACTATTGAGTGAATTTAGCAAGTCGATTCAACCGATCGCGTCTAAAGTAGAGCTGGTCGGTGAAGGTCAGTTTAAAGAGATTTTGACTCAGCTTCAAGAGTGGTATAAAACTGGCAAAGCTGAATCTAAGGGCTTGAAAATTCCCTTAATAACGCCGAGTAAGTCCGCCGAATATATCCCCAATTTGGTGACTATCGGTGATGCTTGGTTGTCAAAGGCAATTAAGGAAAAGCTAATTCAACCGATCGATCCTCCAAGCATTTCAAATTGGGCTAAATTAGAACCCCGCTGGCGGGAATTAGCGCAACGAGACAATCGCGGCAATAGCAGCACTACAGGTCAAGTTTGGGGCGTTCCTTATCGCTGGGGGACGACTGTAATTATCTATCGTCGCGATCGATTGGCAGAGGCGAATATTCCCATTCCTAAAGATTGGGGAGATCTCTGGAATCCGCAGCTCAGGCAGCGGGTATCGCTGCTGGATCGATCGCGCGAAGTCATTGGTTTAGCTTTAAAAAAGCTAGGCTCATCTTACAATACTCCCGATCTCGATCGAGCAGCGGCATTAAAATCCGAACTCGCACAACTCCACCAGCAAACGAAGTTTTATAGTGCTGACAGCTATCTCCAACCCTTAGTCATGGGCGATACCTGGGTGGCTGTTGGCTGGTCTTCAGATGCGATCGATCTGATGCAAAAGAATCCGAATATTGGCGCGATCGTGCCTAGTTCTGGTACTGCTCTTTTTGCCGATCTCTGGGTACGCCCAGCAAATTCAGCTAAATTATCATCTACCGAACTTCAAGCTGCCAATAATAAAGATCGAGTCAAATTAACTCATCAGTGGCTTGATTATTGTTTGCAACTACAAGTTAGCAATCAGATTTCTCTCTTTACCACTACTACTGCACCGCTGCTTACTAGTTTAAGCGATAAGCAAATTTCTCCAGATATTAAAAGAAATTCATTAACTTTACCTGCAAAAA
>NZ_JANLWO010000136.1:0-3231 GCF_031364565.1 Chamaesiphon sp. OTE_20_metabat_361 | reverse complement strand
TATCCCACCGTATGCTGGTGGGGGGACTCGTTCCCACAAAGGTGCAATTTGAGCAATTTTCATTATAATTCTCCTGGAACATATGATGTCACTAGCGATCGGCTATACAAAATCCGCTTGGTTTAGCACGATTAAGTGTCGTCGTTTCAGCAGTCAAACCGAACTGTCGCTCGCTAGTAATTCATGAAAAATATCTTAAATAAGCTTGCGTTGATACTTTGAAAACGTTGCCTGTCAACAGTCTTGACCTGCTTGACTGGAGTATTTAGTTTTACATTTGTTTGTAAACATTCCTATATTTTAAACACTTGATTTTGACTATTCCGATTATCTTAACAAAATCTTTATAATTCATTTGACGAAAAAAATCTCTCACTAATGTTGGGATCTATCGTTGAGATTTGCCAAGCAATGTAGCTTAAATGACAAATATTTGGTCTGGTTGATATTCATTGACAATGTTTGTACCACTCGATACTAGTGCCAATTTTACGGAGAGAATGTCTGATTTAATACCGCACGATCGCCCTACTGACGGTTTGCTAAAATAAGTAGACTAACCCTCTTCTATACCTAATCACAAACTTAACTCAACTAGTAACTACCATAAGGATGATGTTCGAGCCATTACCAATGAGCGGCTTTACCTCTTTGGGATAGCGACTCGTTCGTGTAACGTATGCAAAGCATAATCGCCATGCTCAAAAAATTCCCACAGCAATGCTTGACACTTACCCAGCTAGCTGTGCTATATTAAATAGTGTTATTGCAATGGGGTGTCGCCAAGTGGTAAGGCATCTGGTTTTGGTCCAGACATTCCGAGGTTCGAATCCTTGCACCCCAGTTAAATCCACCCTTATTGTCGAAACAGATTCGGAGTCTAATCTCTTTTAAGGATCTGAAGCTTGGTTACGTTAGTCAAAGGAAAACAAAGGTATGAATGCTGCGCGAATTCTCGCCCTTGATTTCGATGGGGTAATCTGCGATGGAATGGCAGAGTATTGGCAGACGGCATGGCGAACCTACACGCAGGTGTGGCAGTTAGACCGATTGGAGCCGTCGCCAGGTGTTGCCGAAAAGTTTCGAGAATTGCGTCCGCTTATCGAAGTCGGCTGGGAAATGCCCGTACTAATTCGGGCACTGAGTTTAGGCATTTCTACCGAGAGAATGCAAAGTTCTTGGCAGCGGATCCGCGATCGCATCTTAGCAGATAGTCGGCTTAGCGGGGTCAAAGTCAGTCAGCAGCTAGATTCGGTTCGCGATAGCTGGATTCAACAGGATTCCGCGAGTTGGCTGGGACTGCACCAGTTTTATCCAGGTGTGGTAGATATGCTCAAAGATCTTCCCAATCGCAAGATTCAGCCGATAATTATCACCACCAAGGAAAGTCGGTTTGTCACTCAATTGCTGCACGAACAGGGCGTCGAGCTAGCGAGTGAGTTTGTCTGGGGCAAAGAACTCAAACGTAGTAAAACAGACAGCCTCAAGCTAATCCTCGATCGCGGTGCCAAAAAATCGCCGACTGTCTGGTTTGTCGAAGATCGGCTGCCGACGCTGGCTAAAATTGCCACTCAGCCAGAACTCGAATCGGTCAAGCTATATTTAGCTGAATGGGGCTACAATACAGTTGCCGAGCGCGAAGCGACACTGCAACAGTCGCGGATTCAGACTTTGGCACTAGCAGATCTAGCCACACTCGGCGGTACTGTCAAGAAAACCGCAGCTAGTAAAATTGAAGCTGTGGATTTAGTATCGTAACCGAAATTATTTGCGATCGAGCCTAAGCCAGCAGCTCAGGCTCCAGACAATTATATTAACAGCACAGAACGAGTCGATCGCTCTGTGCTGTTATTTTTAGCTGTATGCGAACAGGGCGTTGCTGGATTAGGGTATGACTTTGGATCTTTTCTGTACAAACTGATTCCTCCCTGTCTTGTCTCGCTATACCGTCGGGAAACAAAGGCGTGCGCAAGCGGCAACTCCCAACCCCATCACTATCAATTTCATACTTCGATCTAGCAACGCCTGCGAACAGCTATCCGTAGATTTGGATTCGAGATGCTCTTGTTGCCAAGACAAAAACTACAATTGAAAGCATTACTATATGTTACGAAGTGAGGATCGAAAATAGGTGTAGCAACGACAATGACAACAATTGTCGAGCTAATTTTGAATTAACACAATGACTATCCCACTAACCAAACGTTGTATTGCCGAATTTATAGGTACCTTCTGGCTAGTGCTAGGTGGGTGTGGCAGTGCCGTATTTGCCGCCGCTTACACTGATGTCAGTACTCAAGGTGCATCCACTGTTAGCGCAGCCGCAACGGCGTCTTTAGGTATCGGTACTTTGGGAGTTTCTTTTGCCTTTGGCTTGACAGTATTAACTATGGCATATGCGATCGGACATATCTCTGGCTGCCATCTCAATCCTGCCGTATCATTTGGACTATGGGCGGGTAAGCGATTTCCAGCATCAGAATTATTGCCATACATTATCGCTCAAGTTGGTGGCGCGATCGTCGCAGCATTTGTTATTTACCTGATTGCATCGGGTAAATATAATGGTTTTACACTTTCAGGTAGTGGCCCATTGGCAACTAACGGTTTTGAGATTCATTCACCGCAGCGGTATTCCTTGTTATCTTGTTTTATCACTGAAGTAGTCATGACATTCATGTTTTTAATGGTGATATTGGGGATTACAGATCGTCGCGCACCGCAAGGTTTTGCCCCTGTTGCGATTGGATTGATGCTAGCGTTAATTCATCTAATTAGTATTCCGATCACCAATACATCTGTAAATCCAGCTAGAAGCACAGGGCCAGCTCTAGTTGTGGGGATATTTGGAAATACGGGTTTAATCGGACAATTGTGGCTATTTTGGGTGGCACCAATTTTAGGCGCGATCGCGGCTGGATTGTTTTATAATGCGATTTTTGAGGGAGCAGATCTGAGCCGCACCAAAAATTTAGATAATTCTGTTAGTGGGAACCTGTAATTTAATTGCAGGTTAATAATGGCATTTTTTGCAATTTATTCAATGCCAGCTTAATTTAGATTTTGAAGTGGATCGATCGTGAGCATCGATCCACTTTTTTAGTTTTCAACTATTGTAATGGCTATTTTTACGAGCCAACAGTCAGCATTCAGGTTGTAGGTTCGATTGAGATGACAATTCGATCGGGCAATCCTAGCAGCTAAACTTTTCGCATGTTGCTAAACCGTTGG
>NZ_JANLWO010000107.1:0-7187 GCF_031364565.1 Chamaesiphon sp. OTE_20_metabat_361 | reverse complement strand
GCGTTGCAATCATATTTAGTCGCAATCCCTTGCAGGGCGGTATATTGCCACTGACCGGGTTTGACGTCGCTAGCAACATCGTCAGTAGGATCGACTTGGGGCTTGCTTGCAGGATTTTCACCAGCGGCTACTCTAACAGGGTTGGTACCGCTAGCTTTATTAAAGATGAGGCTATTCGCGTTGTCAGCAACTGGAGCAACAATGCTCTCAGTGCTTGGTGCCGCCATTACCCTAGTGGACAATAACATGGCGAACCCGAATGCTACAGGGCTAATTAATACAGATTTCCAAAATGCTGATGACATCTGGGTGGTGCTCCTCACAGGTAAGTTTAGGGTGTTTGGGTTGACAGGTACAATGGACGATCTCATCTTCATTTGGCGGTCGCGCACGGTTCGCAACGTATCTTAATCTTTTTGTCAGGTTTGATACTGATAATCACGATACAAATTTGCTGCTCTTACATTGGTTGTCAAGTTGACACTCATTATAAGATGCAACTATTCTCTTCAAATCAGATAAATCTGGTTTTAACGTAAAATTAAGTACACTTTTGAGACTAAATAGTGACGATCGATACAAAACATCTCCCGTTGGCGTAGCCTCTCAGAATGAGAATCGACTACCTGCCTTCACAGCGAGAAGTGCCAGTGCGATCGACGATTTCGGTAGCAGCTATCTAGTCCCTTGTAGTAATAAGGTACCCAAGCTCGGAGCGAAGTCAACACTAATTGGCGGATTTTTACTCGAAATATCCAGATTTTGCTAGCGGACATGCTGGAGTACAGCGCTCAAAGATCGATTTTGGCTCTCGACTGGGCATCCTAAACCTATAGCCAGTTTAGGTGTGAGTTGAGGTAGCCAGTGATAAATCAGCAATTGCAAACGCGCGAGTCAAACCCCGCTGTATGTATGACAACAAGTCTCGATCGCCATGTTATTGCCACTGCACAGCGGGGCAAAGTAGCTACCGACAAAACTAAGGGACAGCAATTTGCAGCAGCTCTCAAGGCAAAATACGATGGTACGCGCCCGCTAATTGAGGATGTGATTTTTGCAACAGTAGAACTAGCAGATCTCCAAGCAGGCAAAAGCTACTTGGAGATCTCTCATCACCCGAATCGTGACTCCGTTGGCGTTGGCGAAGCCTCTGCCTTAGCAGAAGCCTCTCGGAACGAGAATCGCAAACCATACTACACCACCAAAATTACTAATAAATCGACCCAAAGAATTCGGATCGATCGATTCGGGACTTACGTTCAAAAGGGTCACACTCTCGTCCTCCACTCACTCACAGGTGGGTTTCTCAGCGCTCAACAGTTTCAAGAATGGTATGAATTGGGCGCAAGTGAGTGGCTCGAACCAGGGCAAGTCGTCACCGATCCCAATAATCATAGTAATTTGGGTGTCTACTGGGCTTATTCGGGTACGACTGCTGACGGTAAAAAGTTTGTCGCGGGTGCGGCGTGGGTGGGTAAGCGGTGGTGGAAGTTTTGGTAATTAACGTCAGTTCGGGTTAAGGATTTTCGACCGATGACTCCTAGCTTCGTTTCCGCACCGCCCTCAAATGAATTTGCGGATGCGCGCTCGTCGGGTCTCCCGACGGTTTAGCGCACCAAGCGGGGGCTAAAAGCAAAAGTTCGTTGAAACGAACTAATCAATTTGGTAGTTCGTTTTAACGAACTTTTGCTTTTAGCCCGAACTTATAGTTCAGGGCGGTGCTTGAGCGGAGCAAATCAGTTTTCCTTATCCCGAACTCACGTTAATTAGTTGTTAATTATTTTGCCATAATCCAGCTTAAGTACCCGATCGGCGAGATGAAAGTAGCGATCGTCGTGACTGATAACTAAGATCGATTTACCACGCTGTTTTAGCTCGGGGAGGAGTTGCTGATAGAAGATTTCCCTAAAGAATGGATCTTGATCTGCTGCCCATTCATCAAATAGATAAATAGGACGATCTTCGAGGTAGGCTGTCAGGAGGGCTAAACGTTTGCGTTGACCTTGAGAGAGTGCGGTAGTGGAAAGTTTGCCATCGGCGATCGCGACTTTATGAGTGAGTTGGAGTTTTTCTAAGTACATATTTGCTTGTGCGTCTTCATCGGCAAGTCGCAAGCCCACAAAGCGATCGAATAAATAAAAGTCTGAGAATACGGTTGAAAATAACTGGCGATATAATTCACGGTTGCGATCGTCAATAACATTGCCATCTAATCGAATCTCACCACTATCTGGCACATACAAACCAGTGATTAGTTTGGCTAATGTGGATTTGCCGCTGCCATTTCCACCGACGATAAATACTAACTCGCCGGGATGAAGGGCAAGATCGATCGGCCCTAATGTGAAGGTGTTTTCTTCGCCAGCAAGCTGGTAATTGTGGGTAGCATTTTTGATGTCGATTCGATCGAATTGGCGGGGATTGGTAGTCGTGCGGGCGACGGTTTCGGCGCGGCTGGCTAGCGATAATCCTAATGTATCGATTTTCCGGATGGCGACACCTGCTTGACTCAAAGCTGGCAAGATTGCTAAGGTGTTCCCGATCGGACGCATCAGATAGGAGATCGTCAGCACGTAGCCAGAAATTAGTTCGGCAGAAACTGTTTGAATTTGGGGTAAGCCGTAGACTAATAATCCCAGGAGTACAAAATATGACAGTTCGCCAATCCCCGCCGAGAGTGCGATCGCCCGTTGGGAGCCAATTCGGTATTCGCGCAGCGTTGCGGCGGTAGTTTGGAGATCTTCATCGATAAAATCTTCCCGCCGTTGGGAGTGGAGTTTCAGTTCTTTGATGCCGTTGGTAATTGCCTGAAAATGTTGCATCAGGGCATCATTTTCTTCCCGCGCGACGGTAAACATCCGAATCGCTTGGTTGATGAGCAGTTGCACCACGCTAATCGACAGTGCCATAAATACTAGCGTCCCGACTAATACCCCGATCGACAGCCAGCCGAGATAAACTAGCGATGCAACCACGATCGCCGCATTGACACACAGCGTCGGAATACTAAAGACACCACTCGAAATCGATTGAATATCTTCAGTCAGAGTCGCCAGTAGCCGACTGGAGCCGAGTTCTTCCAGATGGCGCAGTGGAGACGCCAAAATCCAGCCACTAATCCGCAGCCGCAATTTGTAGATCGCATCTTGCGCCAACTGTGCGAGTAAAAACTGGGAGACTAAGTTGGTAATCAACGTCACCACAACCAGCCCTAGAAAGCCCCACAACAGCTCTGGCGGTGCTTGAGGGTGTTCCGGAGTGATGCGCCCGATCGAGTGGTTGATGAGCGCGATCGAGGCAGCACTGCCGATCCCACTAATCGAACCAGTAATCGCCGCCGCCAAGACGCTCAGCCACGATGCTTTGAGTAGAAACTCGATTAAATTCATGTAGATTCAGTTGACAGTTAGGTTTGCCGCTAACTTCAGTTTATCTACAAAAACAAAACAACCCCCAGGATTACTGAGGGTTGTCGATCGATATGTCCAATACATCAACAATTCAATGGCGATTTAGGACATCTCTTGAATAATGTAATCAAAGTAAGGAGCAGCAGCAGCAGCATCTTCCTCGCTGAGGCGGCTGAGAGAAGCTTCTTTGAGTGCCACGATCGAATCAGCCATCCCAGCAACGGGAACACCCAAGGAATTATACATATCCCGCACGCCAATCAGTCCGATTTCCTCGATCGGCCCTTTATCGCCAGCAAGTACGCCATAAGTAACCAACCGCAGGTACCAACCGTAGTCTCTGAGACACTGAGCGCGTTGTTTTTGTCCCGCAGCATTACCACCTGGGGCGATATAGTCGGGGTGTTGCTTCCATAACTGTTTGCTAGCCTGCTCGACAATTTTCTTTTCGGCTTCTGCTAGCGTGGTAACGATCCGAATTCGCTGTTCGCCAGTTTGCAGAAATGACTGGATATTTTTGAGTTCTCCAGTACTGGGGTAACGAAGATCGTCATCGGCTTTTAGAATAACTTGACTAACAACACTCATATTAATTGCGATCGATTATTTAGATATCTATTATAAGAATAGTTTAACTACTGTCGGTGCCACAAGTGAATAGATGCGATAGAGGGATAGAAGATCTTTGGCAAATCTTTAGAATTTAGATGGGAGATGGGAGATGGGAGATGGGGAGACAGGGAGACGGGAGAGAATCTAAACCCATCACCTCTTACCTCTTACCTCTTACCTCTTACCGACACCCCAAACTATCCCGAGTAGCGACTCCTGTCACTGGATTGATTCCCTCGGCACGTTCGCATAGTAGTTTCATTTGCGCTCGATCGATTAAGGCATCGGTAAAATCAGCGCCCGTAATCTTGGCACCGTAGAACCGAGATCGAGTCAGGGTAGCTTCTGTGAGAATTGCATCAGTCAGATCGGCTTCATCGAAGGTGGCTCGATCTGCTAATGCACCCGTGAGATTGGCTCCTGATAGATTTGACTTGAGCATTACCGCCATCGTCAACATGGCGTTTGTCAAGTTTGCTTTACTCAAATTTACACCGCGTAACTCGGACGATACAAATACGCCGCCTGTGAGATCTTGTCCGGCAAAATCGCGATCGGTTAGATTAATCCGACTATAATTAGTCTGCTTACTAACAGCAAGTGTGAAATCCTGGAAACCCAACGAAAACCACATCAGCGCCACGATCGTCAGCCGCGTCAGCCAGGTAGTTAATAGCGCTGTGATGGATTTAGCAAGCGGTAATATTTTCAAATTTAACACTGGTATTTATTATTTATTAACTTCTGTAAGTAAATTCAGCTTGAGGCGATCGATACCCATATCCCCTATCCCCTATCCCCTAAATGATTATTGAATCGATCGAGATCGAAATGGATATTACTACTACTAAAGGTGAACTCAATACCGCGATCGAAACTAAACTCCAAGAATGGGGCGAACCCCTCCGGTGGGCGATTACCACAGTCGATCTCACTACCAATATCGCTCAGATCGAAGCAATTGTAATTAGGGAATAGTGGATAGTGGATAGTGGATGAAAGAAGTAGGGTGGGCACTGCCCACCGTCTAGGTTTCAGGCATAATCTATCCGATCGATCGTTGGATATACCTACTTACCGATCTTACCTACTTCCTAAAGCCCAAAACCTAAAGCCTACTGCCTAGCTCCCTAAAATCGCAGCTAAAGCTGGTTTAATGGTTGAGTATTGAAAGTCAAAACCTTGAGCGAGAGTGTGGGTAGGGACTACTTGCTGTCCTTGTAAAACGACGATCGCGCCTTCACCGAGCAGCGCTTCGAGGGCAAAATTGGGGACGGGAAGCCACGAAGGGCGGTTCATGACGGAGCCTAACGTTTGGGAGAAAACTTCCATCGTCACGGGATTAGGTGCAGTGGCATTGTAGACACCCTGCATTTGCGGATCGGTAATAGCCTGAATTATCAACTTAACGACATCATCGCGATGTACCCAAGAAAACCACTGCTTGCCGCTGCCGATCGGGCCGCCGACGAAGGCGCTAAAAGGTGCTAGCATCTTGCCTAAGACACCACCATTTTCGCCCAAGACGATCCCCATGCGGAGGATAACCAAGCGGGTACCAGTATTGGTAACTGCTTGTGCGGCAGTTTCCCATGCCGTGCAGACTTCAGCCAGAAAATCCTTACCCGCTGGACTAGTTTCATCAAATTTACTAGTTTCGCTGGTGCCATAGTAGCCGATCGCGGAGGCATTGATCAGGACGGACGGTTTGACGCTAGATTGGGATATCGCTTCGACGATTTTTTGGGTACCGATTTGGCGACTTTCCAGGATCGTGCGCTTGTGATCTGGCGTCCAGCGCTTTTCGGCGATGGGTTCTCCAGCTAGATTCACTACCGCATCACAACCCGAGATCGACTCTTGCCACGCGCCCGACTGGAGCGGACTGTAGCCGACGATCTGCGCTCGTCCGAAGCGATTGCTTGCCTGTTGAGGACTCCGCGTAAAAATTACTACCTCGTGTCCCTCTGCTTGGAGTTGTTCGACTAGCCGACTGCCAACAAATCCAGTAGCTCCCGCGATCGCAATCTTCATACCGTACTTACATTGATACTTACTCCTTTAGATTTTCGCACTTATGTCTGAGATTTTCTACCGCACCCGACAAGCCGAAATTCCTCTACCTTGAGATGCTTGAAAACCGAGCAATACGGCTTTAGCGCGCTGTTCGGGCGTACCGTGGTGTTGGCGGTTATTAAATTCATAATCTCCCACCTTATAGGCAATTGCGGCGATTTGCTCGATATCTTCTCGATCGAAGGTGACACCAGGCATGGCACCCATATAGAAACCCGCCATACAATCAGCTTGGAGTTCGATCGCGGTAATATTATTTGGTCTGAAGCCACCAATTGTCTGGGCGGCATGGGCATATTCATGAGCCAAAATATAAGCTAATGCGGCATCGCCGTATTGATACGCCATCCGAATATGTTGGTTGGTAATATAAATCGTATTGTTGCGGGTACAATACAAGCTGCCCCCTATCCGTCCGCACGGACTGGAAGCACCATTGAGGACATTCCAGCGGACTTTAGGTCTCGATCTCGTGGCATCTACTTGCCGCAATCCTTTATAAACAGCATTTAAAACTCTTTCTGGCCCGAGTTCGGTTGCCTGGAGCGGAATACTGGCAGTAAGTGTCGTAATCAAAGCAAGGCTGACGCGAGTGCAAAATTTCCCCAGGTTCATACGGGTATTGGGTTGGGATAGGGGAGATGGGAGATGGGAGATGGGAGATGGGGTAATGGGTAATGGGTAATGGGTAATGGGTAATGGGTAAGAGGGGAAAATACAAATCAGGACGCCATCGTCTGAATTTCTTAGTCACGTTCTACTCCCATCTCCCATCTCCCCCCTACTTCTGAGAATAAATTCTGCGATCGCGAGATCGACTGGGGTGGTAATTTTGAGATTGGTTTCTTCGCCGGGGACGATAGTAACGGGGAGACCACATTTTTCAAATAATGCGGCATCGTCAGTTACTTCCCACCCGAGAGCGCGTCCCTTGTCGTGACAGGTTTTGAGGAGTTCGACATCAAAACCTTGGGGAGTTTGAGCCGCCCACAGGTTAGCTCTGTCCGGGGTGTCGATAACGATACCTGTATTATCTACAATTTTAATTGTATCTTTTACAGAAATAGCCGCAATTAATCCCGGACAAGT
>NZ_JANLWO010000002.1:0-2451 GCF_031364565.1 Chamaesiphon sp. OTE_20_metabat_361 | reverse complement strand
AGTTTGAATAACGATAATCCAGTCGCACCCGCTTTGAGGGTACGTCAATAGCACTCTACATCTTAATATGAAAATGCACCAAAAGAGGGGATAGGGGTTAGGGGTGAGGGAATAGGGGTAAAAGGTAAAAGGTAAGAGGTAAAAGGTAAAAGGTAATGGGTGACGTACCGCAGGTTTAGTGACTTGTGACTTGTGCGACAGTCTTTTGCTCTAGTCTAATCGAGGTACGGTGCGCCGTTGGCGTTAGTCTGCCTTATGCACAACCTAAACCTACAGATATCACCAAAGATTTAGACATCTGTATCCGATTTCCATTCATTACCTCTTACCTTTTACCTTTTACCTCTTACCTTTTACCCATTACCTCTTACCCTCTACCCCCTACCTTCGGAATTGCAATCGCTTTCATCACTTCGGCAAAATCCGACTCATTTACTAGGGGAATTAATTGCTGGAGATAGGGTTGATAGCGAAATAGTTCGTAATCGCGATCGAGTAAATATTGTGCGGCGGCGAGATCGATCCCTTTAGTGGTGTAGCTATTATAAATAATTGTCGGCGCAAATCTAGCCAATGTTTGTTCGCCGCCTGTCAGAATTGCGAGTTCATTGCCTTCAGTTGAAATTTTAATTATCTCTAATCGATCGATGCCAGCTTGGCTCACAAATGTATCGAGGGTCATGCAGAGAACTTCGACTGTTTCTGTCCCTGGATCGATCGAGTCATCGCTGGAAGCTAGGCAATTAAATTCACAGTTCGATTGTAAAATTAGTCTTGCCATCCCATCGCGATCGCCGATCGCATTTTTGAATACGCGGACATTTTCGATCTGGTTGATGCGACAAGTTTCATGCAGACAATCGACGGCTTCATCAAATGGTTCGATCGCGTACACCACCCCATTGATGCCAACTCTAGCTGCCGCACTAAATGTATAGATCCCAAAGCTGGCACCGATATCGATCGCGTTCATTCCCGGTTGTAGATACTGTCGCCAAAACTCTAATTCTCGCTCGTACCAATCCCCTTCAGCGAGGAGACAGCGCGTAGTCGGACTCTGGAGAGTAGCCGCGATCGCTAGTGCCATTACCGACTCATCAAAGGGGATATAAGTCCAGGGACTATCGATCGCCAGTTGCGTCCATTGCCACGGTATTTTAATTAATCTCTGGCTGGCATAATCTATCCCGATCTTTTGCCAATATTCGGCTGATTCTGGCTGTTCTAAATCTAGATAAGCGAGATATAATGACTGCAAAATTGTTGGGTAGTCTGGGGCAATATCCCTAGCTTGATGTAGATAAACTAATCCTTCTAACTCCTGATTCCCGATACTATAAATACCCAAACGCAGATTCGGAAAAATTAGATCGGGCATCAGTTGATTCATTAGATGCAACAACCGCAATCCAGTTTGATTGTCTAATACGATTTGCGTGCGGCAGAGTACTTCTGATAGCATCAACATGGCTTGAGTGTGACCATTATCTGTGTTTAAAATTCTTTGCAGTTGTTCGCTGCGACCATTGGTAATATGCGTACTTGTCAGGGGCGGAATATAGACAATCCCTGGTGCAATTTTGGCTTCGGTATAGGTAGGCTGAAGGTTATTAATAAAGGCACTAAAAGCAATCTGAGCCGCCTCGCTGTAGTTACCCAGCATACAGTTGAGCAGGGCTAGATGTGCCAAGCAGAGTGGGTGCTGATTTAATTCCGATCCGACTTGCACAGCATCAAAAGCGATTTCGGCATACAAACCATGGGTGAGAGAGTTATCGCAGCTCTGAGCGGAAATTAGCGCTGATACGGCTAAGTTATTCCAATCCAATGCTGTCTGCGGTTCTTCCCACTGGCAATTATCCAAGACATGGGTGAGTTGCTCGATAGCTGTCTGGGAGATTTCGACTTGATTATGTCTGACATATTCTAAGTAAGCAGTTTTGGGATCGAAATCAATAGCCATGTCGTTAATTGATAATTGATAATTGATAATTAATAATTAATAATTAGGTTATTAGGGTAAGGTTTAAATCTTACTATAATAATAATCTAGTTAAGAATTGAGCTATTTAAGATATAGTAAGTGCTGCGATCGTCTGACAACAATCGGCAACACTAGCACGTTCGCCCATCGAGACAACTAAAGCTTGATAAGCTGCCCAATTAGCTTGAATTAGGGTTTTGGCTTTGAGTGCGGCTAGATTTTCTTGCTGGACGATTTCTTGCTGCTGTTTACCTGCTAGAAACAATACACCCCTGAGTTTTTGACGATCTTCGCTACCGCCTTCCGATCGATCGTACACCAATTTCTCAGCAGTAATACCCGCCATCCATACCGTACAATAACTCTGGAGCAACTGACTGGAAATATCCACAGGTGGTGCGGCAAACATTACTCCACCCTGCGCCGATTGTCCGGCTTTGACAGATTCCCACGCACTCAGCGTATAT
>NZ_JANLWO010000491.1:0-4465 GCF_031364565.1 Chamaesiphon sp. OTE_20_metabat_361 | reverse complement strand
CCGACGATCGATTTGGTCGCTTGCTTGACGGACATCACCTTCCCCCGCAAGGAGCGGCGGCGAGCGGTCGGCTCGGCAATCTTATCCGCAATTTGGCGGAGCTGTCCGATCAGATCTTCGAGCGTCACCGGACGCGTGCGCGGTGGGGGTGATGTCAGCCGCCGCCGAATGTGGCGTTCGAGGTTACGCGGTAAGCCAGATGTCGTCATCACTTCAAAGTCCAACTCCTCTTCAATGAAGTCAAAATCTTCCGCTGGGGATTGACTTTGCTCCAGGCTTTGAGCTTTGAGCAGTTCGAGCATCGCCGCCGACAAAAAGGCTTGTCCCGATTGGGAGAGATTGGCTTGTTTGTGAGCCAAGGACGCATCGGCTTCTAAAGGCAGCTTGCTTAAGTGCAGATCGATCGCATCGATGACTTTGACATCCCAAGGATCGATTTCACCCCGTTGTGCCAGATCGATCAGCATCGCAATCCCCATCTGCGCTAGTGTATACGGATCGACTTGAGGTTCGACTATCGGAGCGATATTGTCCCGGCGGGGGGCTGATACCATGATCTCGGGGTTAGGGATGAGGGGTTTAGAAGCGATCGGCATTTTCCAGCCAATCTCCACAGGCTAGAAATTTAGTGCAGCAGAGCTTAATTGGTAACTCTACATCAATTTCAGCATAATTAACGTTGCAAATGCAGATTTTTTATGGTTTTAAAGCTAGCGCACCAATCAGAAGAATGAAACTAGAGCACACCTAAATAAAGTTTTTTCTACCAGTTCCCCAGTCTCCCAGTCTCCCAGTCCCCCAGTCCCCCAGTCCCCCAGTCTCCTCAAAATAGTAACTAAATTTATGCCGTAGAGTACTAGTCCACTCGATAACCTAGTTCTGCCAGCCGCAAGCCAGATTGTCGCCACTTCGGCTGCACTTTCACAAATAGTTCTAGATATACTTTGCCCGCAATCAGTTTTTGCATCTGCTCGCGTGCATTACTACCGATTTGCTTGAGCATTTGCCCGCTTTTGCCGATCAGGATGCCTTTTTGCGAATCGCGTTCGACATAGATTGTTGCTAGGACGCGAGTAATTTTGGCATCTTCCTGAACTCGATCGATCGTCACCGCCACTGAGTGCGGCAATTCTTCCCGCGTCAGTAAAATGATTTGCTCGCGAATCAATTCGCCCATGATAAACCGTTCGGGCTGGTCGGTGACTAATTCGGGTGGGTAATAATAAGGGCCGATTTCCAGATTTTCACTCAGACTAGCCTGCAATCGATCCAACCCTGTTTCCGTCACCGCCGAAAAGTTCACTACCTGCCAATTGTGAGTTTGAGCGAGTTCGAGATAGCTACCATCGATCGCGTCTAAATGCGAACGGCTCAGATCTTCACGCAAATCGATTTTATTAATTCCCAAAATAATTGGCGTTTTGACATTAACCAGCAACTCGGCAATAAACCTGTCACCACCGCCAGCAATTTCCATCCCATCGACTACAAATAAGACGACATCTACCGCCCCGATCGCACTTTGAGCATTTTTCACCAACACTTCCCCCAGTTTGTGATGGGGTTTGTGAATTCCGGGCGTATCCACAAAGATCATTTGCGCCGTATCGGTAGTCAGGATGCCCTGTAAGCGGTTGCGAGTTGTCTGGGGGACTGGAGAGACGATCGCAATTTTTTGACCGATCAGTTGGTTCATCAGCGTAGACTTACCCACATTCGGTCTGCCAATAATCCCCACAAATCCCGATCGAAATCCCTCCGGTGCTGCCGGGATCGTTCCTAAACCTAACTCCGGTGTCGCATTCGCGCCACTATTTTGTTGCGCGGCTAGATAAGCTTCAACTACAGATTTATTGTTTGGTGTTGTGGATTGGGGTCGATCGGTCATGGGCTTCTCACTGGTGATTCTCCTTCCGATCTTACCGCAGTCCTCGCCAATACTCGATCGTTACAGGCAATGCTGCACTAAACTCCCTGAAGACTTGGAGCTTGGTAGTAGAGTCTACTCATCTCAGTCATCGTCAGCATCATCTTACCTTTGGCTCTAATTTCACCGCCGCTCAATTCAACTCCACTTTCAGAAGTTGATGAAAGGCGATCTCTGGTTCTAGCTCTTGCCAAAACTTTTGGATTTGATAACTGACTACTTCTGAATTCATGTGATGAAAGAAGTGTCCCCCAGTGGAAATGTGCCAAATTCTATCTATAGGTTTAAGATAATTATTCCAGCCGTATGAAGCAGCTAATTTAATTACCGGATCGGATTGACTCGCACAAATCATCAGCGGCATCTCGACACCGCCTGAAGGTAAAATACTCGACTGAAACAGTGAATGATTTGACGGAGATTCCACTAAATCTCGCTCCAGGCGCTCCACCAAATCGCAAACATGCCGCGCCGAACGATCTGGAAATAAATCGTTGGCAAGTGAGGTTAAGGTAGCTTTTCTGTTGTCCGACAACGAACATAATCGATCGTAATAATATGAATGCCAATTAATTCCCGGTCGTGCGGCAACGCTTAACAATGTTAGTGAAGCGACCTGACTCGGATACGTTCGGGCATAAACTAAGGCAATGATACCGCCCATGCCATGTCCGATTAGATGCACCGGGTCGGCGGTATCCTTTAAGTGAGTGTGTAATAATTCAACTGCCTCGTCAATAGAACTACTCTCATCTAAACTTTGATAGAATTCCCAACACTTAATCTTAATAACTTGTGATAGGTGCCTAATCAAACGACGATGAAAATACTTGAGGCTAGGACTAGCGCTAATCCAGAGAAATCTAGACCGATCTGTCATTATATTTAATATTTAACAACGGTAGGAAATCTACCACTACCATTTGAGTACTATATTATAGGTGGAAAGCGCAACTATTCACTACCCTTCCATCCTAGAATATCCTGCACCGATTTTGAGAATTCCTAGCTAATATGGGTAACATGAGGAAAGAGTACTTACTCGCCGATATCGCGCCCACACCAAATCATATGCGAAGCGACCTAAATACGACCGTCACGATCGATCCTAGCCTCGACGAACGGCTTGCCAAATTTGCGCGATCTTCACAAACAGGAGTCTGGAATCATCTCGATAAAAGACAACTAATTGAGGACATTCGCGACAGACTGATCGATCCCTACCAAATTCAACAAGGGGAGCAGCCCTTTTGCGGCCCTGCCTCAGTCGTCTTTGAGCTGATTCGCAAACAACCAGCACGATACATCGATATCTGTCAAAGTTTATACGAGTATGGTAGCTTTGACGGGTATACCAAAAAAATCACCGTCTCAGGCAGATTGTGTCGTAGCTATGGCAACCTGAGAATGGCCCAAGCTGATTGGATGCTCCTCGCGACACTGCGCGACTGTGCCAATACCCTCGTCCCCGTGCATCCCAAAGCACCAAAACTGATTCGCGAACTCGGCGGCATCACCAAACCCTGGGAGATTAATGGCTGGGTCAAGGAATTACTCGGATACTCCACCACCAAATCCCATCCGACCATTTTATCTGGCGAATTTCGGGCGCTGCAAGAAGCCGATAGTACGATTAAAGCAGGTGGCGTGGTATTTGGGCTGATTAATTCTCAAGGTTTGCTCGGCAGCAACTCTTTTATAGCATCCCGTTTTCATCGACTCTATCCAAATCACTGGGTGACAATCTTGGGTAATATCTCGATTCTCGGAACGAGAGGCTACGCCAACGAACCCCCAACTAAAATTACTAAAAATAAGCAAAGTCGAGTCCAATTTGACATGTATTCCTGGGGTCGTAAAATCCACGTCAATACCGACGTAGCGACAATTAAAGATTTTTTCTGGGGCGTCGCCGTCGGTAAGTCATTCGGTGATGTTATCTAGATCTATCCATTTTTTCCTGTTTTAATAGATACACGATTGACTGACAATTTGTAAGGGCTAACCCCATTTCAGCAACGCCGTAATTTACTTCGTATATTCGGGCTGAGGGGGGATGCCACCAACGCGGTTAATCGGCCAAAATCGGACGATGGCTTTGCCAATAATTTGCTCTTTGGGTAAAAAGCCCCAGTAGTGACCGTCGTAACTATTATTTCGATTGTCACCCAATACTAAATAATTATCTTTAGGGACGATCCCATCGGGCGTCAATGCCGTACTGCTCCAGTTATATTTTGGTGGTTCGCCGAGATAATTTTCGGGCAGTAGTTGGCGATTGATATATACTTTACCGCCTTGGACATCGATGCGATCGCCAGGTAGACCGATGATACGTTTGATAAAGGCTTCTTTGTATGTTGGTTCGCCATTAGCCTGCAATTCTTTTTCCAATTTGGCGGTTGGATTGAAGACAACGATATCGCCCCGGCGAGGAGCGGTAAAGCGATAACTAATTTTATCGATAATCAATCGATCGTCAATTTGCAGCGTGGGGAGCATCGAGCCAGACGGAATAAAGCGAGAGTCGGCGACAAA
>NZ_JANLWO010000487.1:0-14710 GCF_031364565.1 Chamaesiphon sp. OTE_20_metabat_361 | reverse complement strand
AATTTTAGTCAGACGATCGATTTAGGTCGTACTGGCAATTTTATACCCGTTGTCCTCAACAAAACCGATTTAGCAACCCTCATTTATACATCAGGAACTTCCGGCAATCCTAAAGGGGTGATGCTCTCTCACGGGAATTTGCTACATCAAGTAAATACTTGCGGTACGGTGATTCCCGCTAAACCAGGCGATCGCGTATTGAGTATCTTACCTTCTTGGCATAGTTACGAGCGATCGTGTGAGTATTATTTGCTCTCTCAGGGATGTACGCAGACTTACACCAATATTCGCTATTTCAAGCAGGATTTGAAAGATGTGCGTCCAGAGTACCTGGTGGCAGTTCCGCGCCTGTTGGAGTCGGTTTATGAGGGCATTCAGAAGCAATTTCGGGAGCAGCCAGCCAACAAGCAAAAACTAGTCGATACGCTGTTGGCTGCTAGTAAAAAATATATCGAAGCGCGGCGGATCGTCCAGGGATTGAGTTTGGAATGCTTAAAGCCCAGTTTAAGTCAAAAGTTAAATGCGCGGCTTCAGATGTCGATCTTAGCGCCAGTTCACGCGATCGCCGACAAAATTGTCTACGCTAAAATTCGAGAAGCCACAGGTAGTAAGATTAAAAATATTATTATCGGCGGTGGTTCGCTAGCCAAACATCTAGATTTATTCTTTGAAATTGTGGGTGTCGATGTGCTGCTGGGCTACGGTTTGACCGAAACTGCCCCGATTACCAACGTCCGCCGTCCGTGGCAAAATCTCCGCCTGTCATCAGGAAAACCCCTACCCGGTACCGAAATTAAGATCGTCGATGTCGAAACTCGCCAGCCAGTCTCGATCGGTAGTAAAGGGTTAGTATTGATTCGCGGGCCGCAAGTAATGCAAGGATATTACCGCGATCCTGAAGCTACCGCCAAAGCGATCGATCCTGAAGGCTGGTTTAATAGTGGTGACTTGGGAATGCTTACGGCTAATAAGGATCTGACGATTACCGGACGTGCCAAAGATACGATCGTCCTGAGTAACGGTGAAAATATCGAACCCACCCCGATCGAAGATGCCTGTCTACGCAGCCAGTATATCAGTCAAATCGTCCTCGTCGGTCAAGACCAAAAATCCCTCGGCGCGATCGTTGTCCCCAATTTTGAAGCCTTACAACAATGGGCAACCAGCCAAAACTTACCCTTAGATTTCACCACGACTCCCACTGTAGATGCGAATATCCTCGCAGCTAGTCAAGTTCTCAGCCTCTTTCGAGAAGAACTCAATCGCGAAGTCAAAAACCGTCCGGGCTATCGTGTCGATGACAAAATTGTCGCCATCAAGCTCATCGCCGAGCCATTCACCATCGAAAATGGACTCCTAACTCAGACGCTGAAAATTCGTCGTCCAGTTGTGATGGAGCGGTATCACGGTATGATTGACGAGATGTTCGCTCGCTAAACAGGGAATAGGGTACGGGGCAGAGCCGCTAGCCACTAGACCGATAGCAACTAGTTACCAAAATTACCTAAATCATGGATCTACCAGACTCTCAATTAATGCTCAAGCGGGTCGTCAGTATCAAAGCTGTCGTGACGCAACGTTGGAAAGACGAAACCCAGCAACTATTACAAACACAAATTAGCGAACTGGACGGTCAACTTCAACAGTTAGAAATTCAGGGACAAAGAGCAGTCGCCGAAATTCAAAAACAAAACCTGCAACCGCCTGGGCCGCAGGTAGTTCAACAGATTGAAAGCATCCAGATGCAGGTTAATCAGCAGAAAAGCGAACTGCTAGAACAAAAAAACATGGCGCTGCAACAACTTCAACAAGTTCAATTTCTCGAACTCAAACAAGAAGTCAGTCAAGGTCAAGTTGAAGGCTACTTTGCTGTCAAACTCGGCGATAATTTGATTTCCAAAATGAACGTCGAAGTCCTGCTCCATGATGGGGTGGTGATGGAAATTCGGGGAAATATCTAGAGTAGTGGATAGTGGATAGTGGATAGTGGATAGTGAAAGACAGGTTAGGACGCAAGCGTCCTTCTAGCTCTATATTTTTCATCTACTATCTAGCACGATTCACGATCCACGATCCACGATTCACTATCCACTATCCACTAGGTAAGCTAAGATAAGTAGTCGCAAGCTCAACCTAACTGTTCGATCGAGAAGATTCCCCATGGCAATACGCGAAGTTTTCATGCCTGCTCTAAGTTCCACGATGACTGAAGGCAAGATCGTCTCCTGGCAAAAGTCGCCAGGGGATAAAGTCGAAAAAGGTGAAATCGTTGTCGTGGTGGAATCCGACAAGGCAGACATGGATGTCGAAACCTTTTATAGTGGCTTTATTGCCGCGATCGTTGTCCAAGCAGGAGAGTCCGCTCCAGTCGGCTCGGCAATTGCTTTAGTCGCCGAAACCGAAGCCGAAATCGAAACTGCCAAACAGCAGGCTAATGGCAAATCTGCCGCCGCCGCTCCCGTAGCCGTCCCCGCCACCGCCACCGCCGTAGCTGCCAATGCTACAGCAGTAGCCACTCCAGCCGCCACTGCAACCCCAGCAACCAGCCTCAGAAGCGATCGACCTGTAGTATCGCCCCGCGCTAGGAAATTGGCTAAAGAATACGGTGTAGCTGTCGAAACCCTACATGGCACTGGCCCCAACGGTCGCATTACCGCCGATGATGTCGGCATGGCTGCTGGCAAAGCTCCCGCCCCTGTCGCTCAGAGCCAACCCGCAGCGCCAGTTGCTATCCCCGCAGTTGCGCACCCAGTTGCGCCGACTGTTACCGCTAGTGCTGGTGCGCGAGTCGTCCCCTTCAATACCCTCCAATCTGCCGTCAATCGCAACATGATAGCGAGTTTGGCGATCCCGACCTTCCGCGTCGGCTATACGATCGAAACCAATAACCTCGACAAGCTCTACAAACAAGTCAAATCCAAAGGCGTCACCATGACAGCACTGCTTGCCAAAGCAGTCGCGATGACCCTTGCCAAGCACCCTAACGTCAATGCTTGCTTCTCAGATGCTGGTGTCAATCACCCCGGCGCAATTAACATCGCCGTAGCAGTTGCCATGCCCGATGGTGGTTTGATTACCCCCGTCCTCCAAAACGCCGACCAGCTCGATCTCTATTCCCTCTCCCGGATGTGGAAAGATTTAGTCGAGCGTGCCCGGATCAAGCAATTGCAGCCCCAGGAATACAGCTCTGGCACCTTTACCATCTCCAACCTCGGAATGCTGGGTGTCGATCGGTTTGACGCCATTCTACCCCCCGGTACGGGCGCAATTTTAGCCGTTGGGGCGTCCCAGCCGACAGTAGTTGCTAGCGAAGAGGGAACATTTGCGATTCGTCGTCAGATGCAGGTCAATATGACCGCCGATCACCGAATTATCTACGGTGCCGACGCTGCCAATTTCCTCAAGGATTTGGCGCTGTTACTGGAAACAAATGTTCAATCTTTGACGCTCTAATTGGGACGATTTCTAAGTAGTGTAATTAGCTCGAACGTAGATGGTGGGCAGTGGTCAGTGAGCGATAGCCGAACTGTGCCCACCCTACATTTCCGCTCCTATTGATGATGAGGCCTGATGTTGCTCACCGCTCTCCGAAGACTGCCGCCTAATGTTTGGCTGATTGGTGTAATTAGCCTGCTCAACGATACCGCCAGCGATCTGCTGTATCCACTCATCCCCTTGTATCTATCCTCAGTTTTGATGTCTGGGCCGAAAGCTTTGGGGCTAATTGAAGGGGCTGCTGAAGCGACTAGCAGTATTTTGAAGCTAGTATCGGGAGTATTAGTCGATAAAACTCATCGTGTCAAGCCTTGGATCGTTTGGGGCTATGGTTTAGCAGGGTTTAGTCGTCCACTGATAGCGATCGCGAGTAGCTGGGTGGGATTGTTGGGAATTAGAATACTCGACAGGGTGGGGAAAGGCTTGCGAAGTTCGCCCCGTGACGCGCTCCTAGCCGCTAGCGTCCCCCCAGAGCGACGGGGTTTGGCATTTGGGTTACATCGATCGATGGATAATGCTGGTGCGGTGTTAGGGCCGATTTTAGCTGCCGTACTGCTGGGTTATGGATTCAAAGTTCGGGATTTGTTTGTGATTTCGATCGTTCCCGCCGTTTTGTGTCTGGGGATGTCACTTCTAATTAGAGAGCCGAAAAATGCGCTGGCTGAGGTTCATCGTGGTAAATTTAGCTGGAATTTTCACAATTTACCGATCGAGTTCAAGCGTTATCTATTGGCTGTAGTGGTGTTTACGCTGGGTAATTCTTCCAATATGTTTCTATTACTCCGAGCCAGAGAATTAGGTTTACCAGAGTCTCAAGTACCCCTCGCCTGGGCGACTATTTCAGCAATTGCGATGATATTTGGTGCGCCATTATCGGCATTATCGGACAGATTTGGCAGGATAAGATCGATCGCTGCTGGTTGGCTAGCCTATGGATTGTTCTATTTAAGCTTGGGATTTTTACCGCCTGAAAATCCAATCCTACTCTTTGGTTTGTTTGCCTTTTACGGTCTATTTCTAGCGGCTACAGAGGGCGTAGAAAAAGCTCTAGTCGCAGATTTAGCTCCATCGGCAATGCTGGGTACAGCTTACGGCTGGTTTAATCTGGCAAGCGGGATGATGTTACTACCTGCTTCAATTATTTTCGGTTGGCTTTATGAAAATGCTGGAGCTACCATCGCTTTTGAATTTTCAGCCTGTTGTGCTGTGGTGTCAACGGTGCTGTTATTTAGAGTTAGGCTCACAGCAAATTAAGTTAAAGAGTCTGAATCGGGTGATGCCGCAACGGGGTAGCTATGCTAACGGGTAAAATCTAGACTAATGTGGGTGTAGGCACAATCCACTGCCGTTAACCTCTACCCCTCAGACTTATGAATTGGTGGCAACAATTAAAACAAAATGGATTGGCAAGAGCGGGTGCGATCGCGCTGATTGTGATGTATCTATCGGTCATCGTCGCTGAGTTTGTGGCTCCATACGATCCTTATGTCTCCCAGGGTGATGGATCGCTGTTACCACCAACTGCGATTCATTGGACAGATGCGCGGGGTAGCTGGATTGGGCCGCATGTTTATCCGACGACTCAGGGGCAAACCGATATCAATACAGGCGATCGCTTTCTCAAAGTAGACCAAACCAAACCATCGCCGATTAACTTATTCGTGCGCGGTGCTAGCTACAAGATCTTGCCGATTAGCATTCCGCTCATTCCCAAATTCGATCCGGCTAATAGTCAGAAAATCAAGGGTAAAGCCCCAGTTGTCAAGACTAAAGCCGATGCTCAAGAGCTGACAATTTTCCCAGGGATTCCCTGTGATTGGCACTTATTTGGCACTAGTGGGCCGGGTAAATTAAACTTATTGGGTACCGACGAACAGGGTCGCGATCAATTCAGTCGGCTCGTCTATGGGGGTAGAATCAGCCTGTTTATCGGTCTGATTGGCGTGTTGATATCTTTCCCGATCGGGTTGGTTTTAGGCGGGATTGCGGGCTATTTTGGCGGCTGGATCGACGCGATTATCATGCGGGTGGCGGAAGTTTTAATGACGTTGCCGAGTCTATATTTATTAGTTGCCCTAGCTTCAGTATTACCCGATCGCGTCAGCAGTTCGCAACGCTTTTTACTGATTATTATTATTACTTCATTTATTAGTTGGGCGGGACTAGCGCGAGTGATTCGCGGTCAAGTATTATCGATCAAAGAACGCGAATTCGTCCAAGCCGCCCGAGCGATGGGTGCCAAACCGTTGTATATTATCCTCCGCCATGTGATTCCCCAGACGGCGACTTACACGATTATTTCGGCAACTCTGGCGATTCCCAGTTTTATCGTCTCTGAATCGGTATTGAGTTTGATTGGATTAGGGATTCAGCCGCCAGATCCATCGTGGGGAAATTTACTTTCGGTAGCCACTAATACTTCGATTCTGATTTTCCAACCTTGGTTGATTTGGCCGCCAGCATTACTAATCATTCTCACAGTCCTCTCGTTCAATCTGCTCGGTGACGGTTTGCGCGATGCGCTCGACCCCCGCAACTTGCAAAGATCGGCAACTAAAGTGGGAATGAAAGCCTAATTTCAATAATTAATAATTAATAATTAAGTAGGTAGGTGCAATTATTTATAAAATAGATTCTGCCTGAAACCTAGATGGTGGGCAGTGCCCACCCTACTGAAGTCTCCCCTCTAGCACCGCACTCGATTTAAATCGGTGCTAGAGGGGAGCAAATATCGTTAACCCGAATTCACGTTAATGTGACTCTTGGCGCTCGGTAATTGCGGCTCTGACGACAATCACAGTGCAATCCGAACCCCGCGCGATCGCATTGGGAATATTGCCTTGAATGCTTTGCTTGAGTAAGCCTTCCCGACTTGCGCCGAGGATAATGGCATCGCATTGTTGCTCGATCGCAAAATCGATCGCCGCGCTGGGGATGTCATCAGCGTGGAGGGTGGCGATATTGGCGACTGTACCTGTAGATTGGCGGATAAAATCTGCCGCAGTATTTAAACTGCCCAGATCTGGGCGATCGTCTGTCGGCGCAAAGACTTGACACAGATGGATTGATGATTCGCGATTGAGGGCAATTAGCGCGGGCAATAATTGCAAAGCATACTCCGTATTCGGCCCACCCGCGATCGGTACCAGCCAACGATGGAGGTGAGTCAGCCGCACCATTGCATCCAGCGCGCTCGATTCGCCAACAACCATCTGGGATTGCAGTCGCGCCCCCAGCTTGATGAGCATCACATGGCACGTAGCTTGCCGGATGGCCGTATCGACCGTACTCCCAAAAATCATGCCGGGAGTCGCAGTTTTGCCGTGCCAACCCATACAGAGGAGATCGATATGTCGATCGCGAGTTGTCTCCAAAATAGTAGCGGCGACATTGTGGGTGACGCGGATTTGGGTATGCACAGAAATGCCCAAAGTTTTGCCCAAAGCGACGGCTCGATCGCACAATTGGCGACTGGCACTGAGATCTACGGGAGTTTCGGCTGGTAGACTAGAGCGGGGGATGACGATCGCGTGCAGGCATTCTAGTTCGTAGTTGGATTCGATCGCGATCTGGGCGGCCAAACGCAGCAGGATATCTGCCGTCTGGGGGTTGCTCAGCGGCACTAGCAGCCGCCCGCGCCCCGTGGCGGGACTTTGAGTACGATACACCAAATAAGACGGCTCAGAACGGGTTTTGAGCGGGCTGACGGTACTACTGACCCGCTCGGCTTCGACCCGAATAATATCGGCGCGAGTAATGATGCCGACCAGTTTGCGACCTTCAACAACGGGCAATCTCCCGATTTGATGACGATCGAGCAGATACAATACTGAAGTGAGTGGATCTTGCGGTCTGACGGCAATTACCCGCTGCGTCATCAGCGTGGAAATCGGTGTCTGACGCTCCCAGTGTTCCTGCTGGATGAGTGCCAAATCGCGTTGGGTGAGAATGCCGACTAATTTACCATCATCGACGATCGGAAATCCCCGATGCGAAGAAGCGGCAAAGGCTTGGAGTGCGGCGGCGATCGTCATTTGACTGGAGAGGGTTTCGACGCGCCGCTGCATCAAATCGGCGGCGGTTAAACCGACCCAGCTTTGTTGCGCTAAGTCGGGGAGATTGAGGTTAATCCCCTTGCCGATCAGTAAATGTTGATAAATAGAACCAGGAAATAGTTTTTCCGCCACCAGATAGGCGACCACCGAGCCGAGCATCAACGGTAAGATGAGGTCAAATTGGGCGGTCATTTCCCAGACGATCGCGATCGCCACCATCGGACGGTGGGTGATGGCACTAAACACCGCACTCATCCCCGTTAAAGCATAAACAGTCGGCGAACTCAGCACCAAATCGATCGGCAATAGCCCCTGTGCGTAACCGCTTTGCGCCCCAGTGGCGACCAAATCGCCCAAAGCCGCCCCTAAAATCAGACTGGGTGCAAACAACCCTCCCGGGGCACTAGCACCAAATGCCACGCAACACAACACAAATTGACCGCCCAAAATCCAAGCGGCGTTCTGCCAGTCGATCCGACCGATAATCGCAAAATCTTGGAGATCTTTGCTCGTAAGTAACGCATAGGGCAAAATAATGCTCAGAATGCCCGTTATCCCACCCGCAACAGCCAATTTAACGGCGAGAGAGCGAGCGCGAAACTGCCACCGATAAAACTTTAAACTCGCGAGGAGACTGCGATTGCACAATACCCCCAACAATCCCGCCAGCACTCCCACGCCGATTAGCAGGGGAATCTCTGCTAGCGAAAACTGAATCTGGATGTGGCTCAGATCGGGCACCATCCCCCGTCCGCCAATCGCCCGTGCAATTACACCCCCCACCACTGCGGCAATAATCGCCGTCCCTAAAGTCAGATCCGAGACATCTTGCAATAACTCCTCGATCGCAAACAAGACACCTGCGATCGGGGCATTAAAACTGGCCGCCAGTCCCGCCGCCGCTCCAGCGGCGATTAATTGCCGTTGATGAGTCGGCGATGTCTGCGTCCAATAGCTCAATTGAGCGGCTAAGGCAGCGCCGATCTGTACCGTCGGCCCCTGCCGCCCCAACGCAAAACCAGAACCCAGTGACAGAGCGGTACTGACCCACTTAACTACTGCTACCCGCAGATCTAAGGCGATCGGGAAATAGCCCAACGCCGCCTTGACTTGCGGAATCCCACTCCCCGCCGCCTCTGGAGCCAGTCGCTCGACCAATAAACCGCTCAGATACCCCCCACAAATACCGATCGGCGGTAACACCAGCCACGGTGAAAACGTCCCCGCCACATCTACCCGCCATGCCTCCAACCACACTACCGATTGTTTGAGTCCCACCGCTGCTAGCGCCGAGACAATCCCGATCGCGCAAGCCTCGATAATCGCGATCGATTTGGGGCGCGATAGTTGTCGTAATTGTCGATCGATCCACATCCAGTTTGGGCTTTCCAGCAGTTATGGTGATAAGCAAGACTTATTGAAAGGGTAAAGGGTAAAGGGTAAAGGGTAAGAGGTAAGAGGTAAGAGCGATCGGCATATAATTTGGTCATTTTCCCCAAACTAGCAGGAGAGCCACGGTTTTGAAGCATGTCACCGATCCGTCCCATCTGTCTAAGGATAACTCGATTCTTGTACCCTCTATAGTTTCCCCTAAAGCCTAAAGCCTAAAGCCTCTGAGATCGAAGCCCGATCGAAAACTGCGCTAAAATAGTCTAACTAATCATTCCACCGTAACAACCATGACTCGCGCAATTATCGAAACCGCAAAAGGAAACATCAATATCCAGTTCTTTGATGCTGATGCTCCCAAAACAGTCAAGAACTTTGTCGATTTGGCGGAAAAAGGTTTTTACGACGGGTTAACTTTTCACCGTGTCATTCCCAACTTCATGATTCAAGGCGGCTGCCCTCAAGGTACTGGTACTGGCGGCCCCGGCTATAAAATTAATTGTGAGATCAACCGCAATTTACACGAAGCTGGCTCTTTATCGATGGCACATGCAGGTAAAAATACTGGCGGTAGTCAATTCTTTATCTGTCATTCACCACAGTCCCATTTAGATGGCGTCCATACCGTATTTGGTAAAACCGAAGACATGGATGTCGTTAATGCAATTAAAGGTAGCGACAAGATGGTCTCTGTCAAAATTATCCACGATTAAGTTGAGATGGGAGTGGGGAGTTGGGAGTTGGGAGATAGAGGGGACTGGGGGACTGGGGGACTGGGAGACTGGGAGACTGGGAGACTGGGAGACGGGATTGCACAATTACCTCTTACCTCTTACCTCTTACCTCTTACCCATTATTACCCTCCCATCTCCCATCTCCCCTCTCCCATCTCAAAAATGAGTAAAATTCTTCAGATTTCCGAAATTGGTAGTCCGATTTTACGTCAAACAGCGAGTGTAATTACTCATCTGCCAGACCCAAAACTGAATGAGACGATCGCGGATCTGATGGTAACTTGTGAAGCGGCAAATGGTGTCGGGATCGCGGCACCGCAAGTTGGTGCATCCGTGAGATTATTTATAGTCGCTTCGCGTCCGAGTCCGCGCTATCCGCACGCACCGACGATGGCACCGACGGCGATGATTAATCCCCAAATTATCGATCGATCTGGGGAGCTGGTTGCTGGCTGGGAGGGCTGTTTGAGCGTACCGGGAACTCGCGGTTTGGTCTTACGCGATCGGGCGATCGAGGTCGCATATCTCACCCCACATGGCGAACTAGTCACCCAAGAACTAATCGATTTTGTCGCCCGAATTTTTCAACATGAACTCGACCATTTAGATGGAATTTTATTTCCCGATCGAGTTCCAGATCCCACGGATCTGATCCCCGAAGCCGAATACCTAAAAATTGCTTTCGATCGGTAATTCAATTATTAATTATTAATTATCTAGCGCCACTACTGAAAAACTTAAACACGACTAAGAAGCAAAAAATATTGACGATCGCGATCGCCATTGCTCCCATCAACAATCCTTTACTAAAACCTTTAACTCGTCGTTTAACCGACCACCGTAGTAACGGTAAAATGTAAATTAACTGGATCGCGCCGATCGCGAAAACCACCGACATAAAGACCGGGGAAAACGTATTTAGTAATAGCGATATAAAAATAATAACGATATCAATCCCAAAAACGGTGACGATACCTGCGATCGCGTCGCCAATCTGAGACTTCTTTAAAATTGGGGTTCCGATCATGACTGTATTTCTAAACAATATATCTATCAATACCTCGCACTTTTATAGCTAAAATGTAGGTGATTGTATAGACTCAGAAAGTAACAACATTTTACTCAAAATGTTGTAAATGCCTTCCGTTAGTAATGTTAACAGACTACACCGATCGGATCTAAAGATTTAGTTAAGAATCAGCCTATTTGCCTAAATTTCGCTTGAGCTTTTCGAGTTCTTCATCGGCTTCCCACCGTCGAAATTGAGCATCGAGCGGATCGGCAAACTTGCTGTCATTTGTATAATTATTTACCGATCCCCAGCTACTCGGGTTATCGTCGATCGCGGATTTAGCGCGCGCAGCTCGATCGGCAGCAGTTTTGGCTTTAACTTCAATCCGCCGCGTTTTGATGGTTTGCAATAGCTCCTGAGCCTTGGCGATGCGCTCTTTTAAGCCCTGCATTTTGCCCCAGAGTTGGTTGCCTTGAGGTAAGAGGGCATTGACCCGCTCTTGGGCACCTGTAGCGAGATCGGCACGTCCAGCTACGGTCGCTTTCTGGACGCGATCGTACCAATTTTTAATTTCTTGAGCGGTATTAAGGATTTCTTGCTCGGTTTGTTTTTCTTGAGCTTGCAAGTCCACAATCAGTTGAACGGTGTCGGTCTCCTGTTGAGCCAGTTGTTCGCCGATCACCTGTAATTCGAGATGCGGGTTTTTGCTCAGGAAGTCATCGATCTGACTTTCCAGAAACCGCTTCATGTCTTCAATTAAACCCATGATTTAGAGTGTGAGGAGTGGGTGGGGAGATGGGAGGTGGGAGATGGGAGATGGGAGGGTAAAAGGTAATGGGTAATGGGTAATGGGTAAGAGGTAAAAGGTAAGAGCGATTAATATTTTATTTCTCCCCATCCCCCCGTCTCCCACCTCCCATCTCAATTAAAACTTCTGACCGACATCGATCGATCGAATTTCACCACCTTTTCTTTTTATTATGACTTCACCTTTATTGACAGACACTAAAGACCAATTACTTTTGCCAATGGGTTGACCGACATTGACTGTTTTGCTCTGACGATCGATCTCGAAGATCGCGCCGGGACGATTGCCTTTCGGTAGCGTTTTGACGAGGGCGATTGCTGGCTTGACAGGCGTTGGTGCAACGGGAGCGGCGGTGACGATGGTTTTAGTCGGAGCGGTGGCGACTGGCGCGGTGGGAGCCGTTGCGGGGGTAGCTACAATACTAGTGGCGGGCGTAGGGATATTATTAGTGGCTAGAGTCGCTGTTTGAGCGGTGGCATCGATTTTGGCGATCGATTTACGCATATAGTCAGCAAATTTGGCATCTTGTGGCGCAACTTGCTGGGATTGGAAGGGGAGCCAACTCGTATCGATTTCGGGCAAAACGACCTTCCGCTCGTTTACCAGCCAGGTGAGTACGCCACCAGCCGCAATTGCCGTCACACCAAGCCCGAGGAATGCTTTGAGCCACAGTGGCATCGGGCGTTTGGCTTTGGCTACTGGTTGCGCTGGTGTGTCTGCGGCTGCACCGAGGGCACGCTGCGGTGGATAGACTTGTTGTTGTAACTGCGGATATTGCTCGTTGGCGTAGGAATTATGCTGTGTCGGTGCAGAATTAGAGCCGTGAGTGGGATCGTCACCGAGGAGTTCGTCGATGTCGGCGAAGAGTCGATCCATCGATCGATCTGCATGAGCGTTGACTTTGGCGAGGATATCGCGATTCTGCTTGAAAGCGTCACCACCTTGGGGCGGTTGCGGTACTGCGGGGTTTTGGTTACTCATCGGTTCGGAATTGGGGATTAGGGATTAGTTTACCTCAATCTATTTGCTCACATCTTGCATCAAAACGAAATTACTGGTGTTTTAGTGGATAGTGGATAGTCGATAGTGATTCGTTGACTAAAATACACGATCTTCCTACACTCGCCGCGTGATTTGGGTCGCTGGTGCAAGATGTGAGTTTGTTTAATTGTGGAGACAGGAGACGGGGGAACCGTCTTAACTCTATTCACTATCCACTATTCACTAAATCACTATCCACTATTCACTAAATCACTGCATTCGATCGATCGTCCGGTATTGGATGGCTTCGGCAATATGGGTGGGTTCGATGTGTTCGCAAGCGGCGAGATCGGCGATCGTCCGGGCGACTTTGATAATGCGATCGCTGGCTCTGGCGGAGAGTCCTAGCTTGCGGATGGCGGTTTCTAAGAGTTGGCGGCTGTTGTCGTCAAGCGGGCACCAGGTGCGGAGTTCGCGACTTTGCATTTGGGCATTGCAGACGATGCTGGGTACGGACTCAAACCGCTGGCTGGCTCTGTCGCGGGCTGCTTGGACGCGCGGGCGCACTGTGGCGGAATTTTCGCCTGTGGGTCGATCGGTAATTTCTTCGGGTTTGAGGCGATTTACGGCTACTTGGAGGTCGATCCGATCCATCAGGGGGCCGGAAAGTTTTGCCCAATAATTCTCGCGCTGGCGGGGATTGCAGGTACAGGCTTGGATGGTGTCGCCATAGTAGCCGCAGGGACAAGGATTGGTACTGGCAACGAGGGTAAACTGGGCGGGGAAGGAGACGGACTGGCGGGTGCGGGAGATGGTGACGTGTCCGTCTTCTAATGGTTGGCGCAAGAATTCGAGGACATCGCGTTTGAATTCCGTTAATTCGTCGAGAAATAGGACGCCGCGATGAGCGAGGGAAATTTCGCCGGGACGCGGAAACGTGCCGCCACCAACCAGGGCAGGGCCTGACGCTGAGTGATGGGGGCTGCGGTAGGGTCTGTCGCACACCAGGGAGCCGCGCTCTTTGAGTAAGCCAGCGACGGAGTGAATTTGGGTGACTTCCAGTGCTTCAGCAAAGCTCAGGGGCGGGAGAATTCCCGGCAACCGCCGTGCCAGCATGGTTTTACCGCTACCTGGGGGGCCGACAAAAATCAAATTGTGTCCGCCAGCGGCGGCAATTTCTAGGGCGCGACGGGCGTGAGCTTGACCTTTGACATCATGGAGATCGGCACAATCTAACTGGGGTTGGGCTAATCTCTGGGTGACATCGACTTTGGCTGGCTCAAATTGTTCGGGATGATTGAGAAAGGCGGCGACTTGGGCTAAATCGTTTAAGCCATACACATTCAAACCCTGCACGACGGCTGCTTCATTCGCATTCGCCGCAGGTACTACCAAGCCAGTTATCCCCATCCGCTGTGCGGCAGCCGCGATCGATAGCACTCCCGCAACTGCCCTTAAACTGCCATCTAAGGACAGTTCTCCCAAAAATAGATAATCTCCCAACAACTCCCCGCTCACCTGGTCTGAAGCGGCTAGAATACCCACGCAGATGGGCAGATCGAAGCTCGGCCCCTCCTTGCGTAAATCTGCTGGCGTGAGATTGATCGTAATCCGCCGCACGGGATAGGCAAAGCCCGCATTTTTAGTCGCTGTTTTGACGCGCTCTTTGCTTTCCTGCACGGCAACATCCGGCAAGCCAACGACGGTAATTCCTGGCAAGCCGTTGGCGACATCGACTTCGACGCCCACTTTCACCGCATCGATGCCGATAATTGTCGCACTCCAAACTCTGGCTAACACAAGGCTTTTCCCGTTACTCTCTAATCATTGTGCTTAGTTAAGCATGAGATTACACGAGTAGACAACGATCGAATGTCTGAATTTTGAGGGAGTGGATAGTGGATAGTGGATAGTGGATAGTGCTTCACTTGGGCGATGAAGCACCTTTTCAATATTATGAATAGTGGCTGTTAAGACTAAAAATGTTCGCGTTTGCAGATATTTAAATTAGATTTGCCGATGGCCAAGCAGGTATTATTAATTTTTGTGTTAGGTTTTGATTGGTACTCTATTCGGCAAAAATATCCAAATTACATCAGTGTCGATCTAAACCTTCCACCCCCAATCTCTAACAGCGATCCACTATCCACTATCCACTGTCTTGATTCGCTGTCTTGACTGAAACGCTTAGCACGAGGGAACCTCAGCGCGATTTCAGTCGCAAACCGTCGGGGAA